>SKXI01000206.1 GCA_007128515.1 Halococcaceae archaeon
CAGTACTCTGACGGGTCGCTGTACCTCAACTTCCCCGGGTTCTACGAGGGGGGCGACCAGCTGATGCAGCGGTCCTTCGGCGACGCGTACGCACGGCTCTCCGAGCTGAAGACGAGGTACGACCCCGAGAACGTGTTCCGGTCGAAGCAGTACGTCCAGCCGATCAACGAGGAGGGGACGCGATGAGCACACGTCTTCGGCACGTGAGCGAGCGGATGGAGGCCGCCGCTTTGGAAGCGCTACACTCCGGAGCTAGCGACGAGATTCGGGACAGGCTGGGATTGCACCTCGACAAGATCGACGGGACGACCGTCTCGACCGTCGCCAACGACCCGTCTCCCTTGTTCAATCGCGCAGTGGGGCTCGGGCTAAACGAGCCGGCGACCGAGGACAGCATCGAACGGATCTGCGCAGCTTACCGGGAACACGACGTCGAGCGATTTTACCTGGGGGTCCATCCCGAAGCGCGTCCCGACGGTATCGAGCAGTTGCTGGACGACGCCGGCCTGCAGTCGGATCGTGGCTGGATGAAATTCGAGCGAGGACCCGACCCGGCACCGGCGGCCGAACCGCGTCTCGAGGTCCGGGAGATCGGCGAGGAACACGTCGACGAGTTCGGCCGTATCGCCGCGTCAGCCTACGGGATGACCCCAGACGCCGCGGCGCTGGTCCGGGGGCTTCTGGACCGACCGGGATTCCACCTCTACATGACGTTCGACGGCAATACGCCCGCCGGTACCGGGGCGATGGCTATCGATGGAGATCGTGCGTGGTTCGAATGGGCGGCGACTGACCCGGCGTTCCGCCGGCGCGGTAGCCAGCGAGCGCTGCTGGCGCGGCGCATCGAAGACGCCGTGGCGGCCGGGTGTACGCGGTTGCTGACCTGTACTGGCGAGGCCGTCCCCGACGATCCACAGCACTCCTATCACAACATCGAATGGGCCGGGTTCGAGCCGACGTTTGTACGCGAAAACTGGGTCCCGAGGTGAGTCCCTCTGCTTCAAGGGACCGAGACCAGGACCGAGGTTCCTGGTGACTACTCGCCGTCAAATTGGGAGACCGGTTCTTCACCCATATGTGAGAAGTGTTAACTCGACACGCGACATATACGGCCCGAGTGTTCTCCGGCACCGAACCGTGGACAACAGACCGGGTTGCGACGAATGCTCGTCGGGGGGAGATCCAGCTATGGCGAACGCTACACCACCGGACACGGAGAACGAAATGGAACCGGTCACATCCGCTGATGGCACCGAGATCGCCTACGAACGCACGGGTAGCGGGCCCCCGCTCGTGCTCGTCCACGGCAGCGGGGTTAGCGATCACCGGCGGTGGGAGATCGGTGACGTCGCCCTGCCCTGGCGGAATCGGTGACGGTCTACGCCCTCGATCGTCGCGGTCGCGGCCAGAGCGGCGATGCCGAAGCGTATTCTCTGCAGCGGGAGGTCCAGGACGTCGTCGCCGTCGTCGAATCCTTCGTCGAGCCGGTGACCCTGCTCGGACATTCGTACGGTGCCAACCTCGCACTGGAGGCGTCTCTTATAACCGACTCCCTAAGCGGACTCATCCTCTACGAACCAGGGATCGCGGTTGGCGACCACCAGATGAGCGATCCGGCGGTCGTCGCCCGGATGAACGACCTCCTGGTGGAGGGGGAGAACGAGGAGGCCCTCCTGGTGTTCTGCCGGGAGATCGCCGGGCTCACCGACGCGGAGATCGACGCCTTCCGCGCCGATCCCAGCTGGGACGATCGCGTCGCCGGCGCCCATACCCTCCCCAGAGAGGACGAGGCGTTCGGCAGCCACGAGTTGCGAGGAGAGCGCTTCTCGGCGATGACCACGCCCACCCTCCTGCTGTCCGGCGGAGAGAGTCCCCAGCGGTACAGGGACGCGACGGAGGCAGTCGACGACGCACTTCCGAACAGTCGAATCGTCACCTTCGAAGGTCAACAACACGTGGCGATGAACAACGAACCGGATCGGTTCGTCGACGAGGTGCTCTCGTTCGTCCGAGAATCGGCGTAATCGACCGGAGATCGGTCCCTCCTCCGTGTGCGGAGTGTCCAGTTCTCGAACGGACCGGGACCGGTGGTTCGGTCACGGCGGCCGACAGCGCAGGGCGGGTACGATCAGCTCGAGAACGCTGGCGTTTCCATGACCCGCCGGAGGCCCTCGGGCCCGAACCCCTCCATCTCGATCGCCTCTCCCTCGTACGCCTCGTAGACCGCCCACGCCCACTCGCGCACCTCGTCCGCGTCGGTGTCGACGAACAGACGAAGGATCCTGGTGTCGGGCTCGCAGACGCCGATGCCGACCCGGTGGTCGAAGACGGTGAGCGCGAACGGGATCTCGTCGACCAGCTTGACCGTGAGGTGCCCGCTCTCGCACGCTTCGATACACTTCTCGGGGTAGCCCTCGATGATCTCCCTGGCGACTTCGGGGAGCCCGATGAGCTCCGTCTCCATCCCCCCGACGATGCGCCCCTGTATCTCGTCCAGCCGGGCCGGGGCGACGATGTCGAGATCGAGCGCGTGGAGCGTCTCCGTCTCTCGAACCAGCGCGATGAATCGGACCAGCGGCGCGTGGGGATCGCCGTGTTCGGCGTTCGTCACCGTCGCGTCGGCGAACGCTTCGTTGTCGATCGGTACCGGGGCGTCCGCCAGCGCCTCGAGTACCGGCGCCAGCTGGAGCGCTGTGCTCGCCTCCCGCTTGAATCTGACACACGCCTCGGCGAGAAGCGCACCCGACTCCGTGAGCCTGAACCGACCGTCCACCCTCTCGATTACGCCCAACTCGTCGAGCAGTTTCGTGTGCCGGTGGCTGGTCGCCCTCGAGACACCTAATCGGTCCTCTATCTCCCGCCGGTCGTACTCCGCCCCCTGGAGTTCCTCCAGGAGGGGCGATCGACGGAGGAGGTCGATCAGAACGTCGAGTTGATCTTCGTGTCCCGTGTTAGCCATACTCGTGGATCGTTCCCATCGGCAATAGCTCTGACTCAGGTGGCGAGAGATCGTTTTAGGGCAACGTTCGTTGCATCCTGCGAAGGGCGATGATCGCTCGTTTGCCGTAGACCGACCGCGAGCCACCGGGACGAGCGTCGCGACTGCACTGATACTGTCGGCTGTAACTTTGCAGTCCAACGTTCTCGTCGCGGGCGACAGCGTGTGGACCGGATCGGTGAACTCGCCGAACACCACGACACGGACGAGCCCATCGTCATCCAGCGGGCCGTCGAAACCGGCGTCGGGAGGCTCTGTCGCGACCTACCCGTGAGCGAGTACTGTCTCGCCTGGCCACCGATCTCTCCGAGCGCCTTCGGCAGACACAGAGGGACGCGGGGTTATCGAACGGGACATCGAACGTGAACCGAGCCCATGAAGCGTGTTTCCGTTTGGACACGGGACCACTCGTCCGCCTCGCCGAAATCGGAACGATCGGGCCCTACTCCACCGTCGTTGCGCGTTGTCCCGGCGTGGGCCGGTCGCGCTGGCCGGTGTCGATTTACGTGTGTCCCGTGTTTACACAGTATGGACTGTTACGTCTGCGGGAGCGATCTCGTCCGGTTCGGCGATCTGCCGGACGACCTCCGGGGGCGGTTGGAAACCGACTCCCGGCGACAGCACCAGTCGGTCACCCATCGGCAGGAGAAACACACCGTCTGTCCTGAGTGCACGCTGGAGGTTCACGGCTGCGGTCAGCCGTACGCGGTCCCCGAGACAGCGAGATCGTCGCGCTGACGGACGACCTCGCCGCGTATCGATCGTCCCGCACGAGCGCAGAGGGAGGGCGATCGAAGAGACGGCTCACCCGCTGAGGGGGACACCTCCGGAGGGCGTGACGGAGCGCTCCCGCTCGGGAGCCGCGGGGACGTTCTTCGCCGACCACCCGGACGCGATGCGCTGCGCCGAGTTGATCGGACCGGCGACACGCTCCCCGTCGCGGAGCGTCACGAGCGCTGCGAGGAGTACAGGCTCCCGCGGGCTCGCCGCTTCGGCCGGTACGCCCCGGAGGCGGCCGTCGACGGGGTTCGGGACGCCATCGCCACGTCGAGGCGGCGGGACGCGAGGGGGTCGTGATGCAGTCGGCCGACGGGGAGGCGATGGTCACGTACACGACCGAGACCCAACACCACAACGAGCTCGCGTACGCCTTCTCGTTGCCGTTCGACCGCGGGGAGGACTTCCTCGTCCCCCGCGTCGTCCGTGACGCGTTCCAGGCCGTCGAGTTCGTGGAGGTCGCCGACGCCACGCAGGACAGCGCCCGGAACTACCCGGACGGCGGTACGCGCGACGAATAGGGAGTGGATTCCGCCACCACCAGCGTCATCGACGTCGAGGGGCTCGCCGTCGAAGGGGAGCGAGGGCCGGACGTATCGATCCCGAAGCCCCGTTCCTTCTTGCAAGGGCCGCCCCTCTCGGGGGTATGCGACTCGACGACGTCCGCGTGCTCGACCTCTCGCGGCTGCTCCCCGGACCGTACGCGACCCAGCTGCTCGCCGACCTCGGCGCGGACGTGATCAAGGTGGAGGACACCGACGCGGGCGACTACGCACGGGAGATGCCGCCGTTCTCGAGCCGGGGGGTCGGCGCCATCTTCGACGCCGTCAACCGGGGAAAGCGGAGCGTCG
>SKXI01000426.1 GCA_007128515.1 Halococcaceae archaeon
CGCTCGAACCACGCCACCCGTCGGTCACCCCAGCGTCCGGTTTCCGTGAGCGGGTAGCCCGTCGTCGCAGCCTCGAAGTCGTCCGTGCCGAGCAGACACGCACACGGCGCCTGCGGCAGTCGGTCGAGCCGATCGGCGACGTATCCGTCACCCGCTGGTTCGGCGAGCACCAGCGGGGTTCCGGGAAACACCGCGAGGTCGGCCCCGAGGCGCTCGCTCTCGTCCCGTTCGGGCCGCGAGAACCGGAACAGCCGTCGGAACCGCTCGCTCGCCGTCTCGATCTCGGAGACCGCGACGACGACGCGGTCGATCCCCCGCAGGCCTGTCTCCGCACCCACAGTCACGGACACTCGTCGCCCGATCGGGGTCCGATCCGTGACGAGAAACGGCAACGCGTTGTGCCACCGTTCGCGCCCGAGGAACGTCGCGTCCCACTCGATCGGGGTCCCGTCGGGACGCTCCCGCCCGTCGTTCCACGGGCCGAAGACGCCCGAGCCCCGTTCGATCAGTCGGGCGGTCGCGGCGTGGACGTCCTCGACCCTGACACACCAGGCACAGGGGCCGGCCCCCTCGTGGACGAACCGGGGCCAGTACGGCGAGTCCCGCTCCGGGTCGTGGCGGGCGATCAGTTCGACGTAGCTCCGGTCGGCGAAGCCCGCGAGCGCCATGTGGGTGACGCCGTTGTCGTGTTCGCCACCGTAGACGGTATCGAGGCCGAGGTCAGCGAACCCCTCGCGGGCACCATCGAGGTCGGACACCGCGAACGGGACGTGGTCGAGGTCGAGTCGCATACCGAGGGGACGGATCGAGGGGGAAAAAACACGGCCCCGTTCGGAAAGGGTGATATGCGTGGGTTCGGACCTCGGTGTATGGCAGTATCGAGCGCGCCGGGGAAGGTCTACCTCTTCGGCGAGCACGCGGTCGTCTACGGCGAGCCGGCGGTGCCCTGTGCGGTCGAGCGACGGGCGACCGTCACCGCCGAGGGCCGTTCGGACGGACGGCTCCGGGTCCAGGCGGAGGACCTCTCGCTCGACGGCTTCACCGTCGAGTACGAGGGAGACGGAACGACCCCACCGGACGTGGACGTCTCGACGCCGCTCGTCGAAGCGGCGATGGGCTACGTGAACGCCTCGGTCGAGCAGGCACGCGACGCCGCGGACGCCCCCGAAGCGGGCTTCGACGTGACGATCGAGAGCGAGATCCCGCTGGGTGCGGGCCTCGGCTCCTCCGCCGCGGTCGCCGTCGCGGGCATCGACGCCGCGACGCGAGAGCTCGGAACCGACCTCGATCGAGAAGGACTCGCCGAGCGGGCATACCGGGTCGAACACGAGGTGCAGGAGGGGCAGGCCTCACGTGCGGACACCTTCTGCGTGACGATGGGCGGGGCGGTCAGGGTGGAGGGAAGCGAGTGCGAGAGCCTCGAGGCGCCCGACCTGCCGTTCGTCGTCGGCTTCGACGGCGGCGCCGGGGACACCGGCGAACTCGTCGCGGGCGTGCGCGAACTGCGAGAGCGCTACCCGTTCGCGCGAACGACCGTCGAGACGATCGGCGACCTGGTCCGCCAGGGCGAGCGGGCGCTCGCCGAGGACGACGTCGAGGAACTCGGAACCCTGATGGACTTCGACCACGGGCTGCTCTCGGCGCTCGGCGTCTCCTCGCGCTCGCTCGACGCGATGGTCTGGGCCGCCCGGGAGGCGGGCGCGCTCGGCGCGAAGCTCACGGGTGCGGGCGGGGGTGGCTGTATCGTCGCGCTCGACCCCACCGACGAGACCGAGACGGCGCTGCGGTACACCCCGGGCTGCGAGGAGGTCTTCCGCGCGGCGCTCGACACCGAGGGGGTCAGGGCGGAGTGAGTCTCACCGTGTTGAAGCTCGGCGGATCGGTGATCACCGAGAAGGGCTCGCCGGAGACGGTCGACGAGGAGCGTCTCGAACTGGTCGTCGAGGCCCTGAGGGGGACGGACGACCTCGTGCTCGTCCACGGTGCGGGGAGCTTCGGCCACCACCACGCGGCGGCCCACGGCGTGAGTCAGGACGAGGGTACCCACGACACGGAGGGTGTCCTCGCGATCCACCGCTCGATGGTGCGGCTCAACGACCGGATGCTCGACGCGCTCGGGGAGCGGGGGATCCCCGCGCTCCCCGTACATCCCCTCTCTGCGGGCTACCGGGACCGGGAGGGAACGCTCTTCCACCCGATAGCACACGTGGGAACCATGGTGGACGAGGGCTTCGTTCCCCTGCTCCACGGCGACGTGATCGTCCAGGCGAAGGCGGGTGCGACGATCCTCTCGGGGGACGACCTTGTGGTCGCGCTCGCCGAGGGGCTCGACGCCGACTGCCTCGGCCTCTGTTCGACCGTCCCCGGCGTGCTCGACGGCGAGGGCGGGGTGATCGATCGGATCGACAGTCTCGAGAACGTCGTCGACGTGCTGGGCGGGAGCGACTCGACCGACGTGACCGGTGGGATGGCCGCGAAGGTGGAGAAACTGCTCGCGACCGACGCCCCCGCGTCGATCTTCGGACCCGACGACGTCGAGGCGTTCCTGGCGGGCAAGTCCCCGGGAACGTTGATCGGCGGGTAGTCTCCCGCGTCGTGTCGCCGTCGCCGCCGATATCGTAGAGCGACTCCCCCCGCTTCGACCCGGACGAGCAGTTCGCCCTCGGTCTCGAGTGTCTCGCGTGCGCGTTCGAGGTCCGACGTCGCCTCGCTCTCGTGGACCACGCACATCCCGTCGCCGTCACCCACGACGAGGTCGCCCGGGTCGACGCGGAGCCAGCCGCAGGTGATCGGTTCGATTCCGGAGTCCATCGCGACCGCACGTCCGCGACGTCCGGGACGACCGCTCTCGGGAGGCCGTCGAACGCGGAGCGTACGGCGGAATCGACGGTCAACCCCGCTTCGTTCTCGTTTCCCATGACACGGAGCGTGATACTGTCGGCTGTACGTCGTTGAAGATCCTCGCCAGTACGGCGTGGAGAGAATCTCCACGTAGTTAGAGCCGACAGTACGAGGTGACCACACCTCAAACCGCCGGTTCTCGGCCGGGCTACCCGAGCACGTCGTCGGGGTCGTGCGCGTCGATCAGGCGTTCGACCTCGGTCCGATACCGCTCGCGCTCGTCGGGATCGTTCACCGTCCCGAGGTTCCGTTCGGGGACGACGAGCGAGAGCGCGACCTCGGGGCCGGGGCTCGAGAAGCTCGTGAGCGCGCGTTCGCGCCGGAAGTCGCGTTGGCCGTCGGGGGTCGCGTACGTGAGGATCACGACGTTCTGTTCGTCGTCGGAGTAGGTCCGTTCGACGAGCCAGACCCGACGTTCGCTCTCGTCGGTCACGGTTCGAATCGGGACCGATGGCGCTTAGATCTTCTCCCGGGGGAGCATGACGACGAAGACCGCGCCGAGGGCGACGACGGCGGCGAGCAGCACGAACGCCTCGTCGAAGTAGTCGGCGTCGGCGAGTACTCCCACGATCGTCGGGCTGGTCGCGCCGAGCAGCATGAAGCCCGTCCGGAGGAGGCCCAGTCCCGTCCCCTTCATATCTGTCGGGAGGGCGTTCGCGAGGAACGTCTGGGTGATCGGCGTGACGCCGATCATCCCACTCAGCAGCAGGGTGAGCGCGAGGAGTCCGGCGAGCGAGTCGACCAGTGGGAGCGCACCGAGGCCGACGACGCCGACGACGAGGATCAGGGGCAAGGTACGTTTCGCGCCGAACCGATCGACGCCCGCGCCGGCCAGCGGCTGGACGAGGATGCCCGCGGCGAAGAAGAAGCCGTAGAGCAGCGCGGCCGTCGACGGCGCGAGTCCCTTCATCTCGACGAGGTAGGTCGGGTAGAAGCCGGTGAAGCCCTGCCAGGCGAAGAAGACGAGCAGCTGGACGGCGGTCACGAGCAGGATCGCCCGTCTTCCGATCGCACGGAGGACGTACCGGAGCGTCTCGACCGAGAGGTCGTCGACGGCACTGGTCTCCCCGGAGGTCCGGCTCGGGACGTGGATCAGGATGCCGACGGCGACGAGCGCGAACAGCGGTACGGTGAGCCCGAAGCCGAGGCGCCAGGTCGCGGCGGCCGCGACGATGCCTGCGGTGACCGGGAGGACGGCGTTCCCCACTTCCCCCGCCGAGAGGGTGATCCCGATCGCGGTCCCGTCGCGCGTCTCGTAGATGTCCGAGAGGATGGTAAAACGCACGGGACCGTAGAAGGCCGTCGCGAAGCCGAAGAGCGCGACGGCTCCGAAGAGGACGACCGGGCTCCAGGCGAGCGCGACGAGCGCGACGAGCAGCCCACAGATCGCCGTGCTCGCGAAGAGCACGCGCCCCTCGCCGATCCGGTCGCTCAGGATCCCACCGGGGAGCTGGCCGAGGGCGTAGGCGATCCAGAGGACGCTCACGAGCAGGCCCGCGCCGGTCAGCCCGAGCGAGAACGCCTCCCGCAGGTACGGAAGCAGCGCGGGGACGGTGAGCCGAACCCCGAGCGAGAGGAACCAGCCGCCGGCCACCAGGAGGAGGATCCACCCGCGGCCGTCGCGGGCGAGTTCGGAGAGCGTGCTCGTGATACCGGCGACCGGTCTCGACACGGCGTCTCTAC
>SKXI01000459.1 GCA_007128515.1 Halococcaceae archaeon
CGTACGCCTCGCGAGCGACGGGCATCCCGTCGTAGATCCACAGCAGCACGGCCACGAGCACCATCCCGACCAGAACGAGGACGTAGGGCGACGGCTCGGGATCGAGGATCGCTCGCGCGTACGGGACCACGTTCCCGAGGATCTCCTCGCGAAAGCCCGCCCCGGGACTCCCGCTTCGCTCTCCGAGCGGCCAGAGCAGCCGGTCGATCTTCAGCTCCCCCTCCCGAACGTAGCCCGGGATCACGTCGAACGGGAGGTGGAGCAGGTAGCCGACCGCGAACGCCACCCCGATCCGCGGACGACCCCGGCGGAAGGCGAGCGCCCCGATGACCAGGACGAGCGGAACCGCGAAGAAGACCGAGTGGCCGAGGGCGTAGCCGCTCGCGAAGACACCGAACTCCCAGGCGAGCGGCTTGTCGATCGCGTCGGGGAGGACCGATGCCAGAACGACGACGATAGTCTCGCCCGCGGTCGGGGTGTCGCGGTAGACGAGGTGGACGACCACCGAGTAGGCGACGTAGCCGACGATCACGTGTTCCCAGGGCATCATCGGACGGGCTATCCCGAGAGAGTAGTACTCCGATCGACATAACCCTCGCTCTCCGACCGATCGGAGTCCGTCCCGGCAGGACGGCAGATCGCGGCCGCCCGCCACCCGGGAGACGCACTTATCGCTACGGCGTGCGTCGGGCCCACGAGAGGATGCAGGTCGAGTGCTTCGGGACGACGATCGAAATCGACGAGTCGGTCGTCCACGAACCGGCCGAGGATATCCGCCGACAGGTCGGGGAGTACGAACGCGGCGAGCGCCGTACGTTCGACCTGACCGTCGCGTTCGTGGACGACCTCACTGGCGAGGTGATGCGAGCGATGGCCGAGATCCCGTACGGCGAGACGCGAACCTACGGCGCGCTGGCCGCGGATCTCGACACGAGCCCGGTCGCGGTCGGGCAGGCCTGCGGGCGGAACCCGATACCGATCGTGATCCCGTGTCACCGCGTCGTCGGGAGCGACGGCTCGCTCCGGGGCTACTCCGCGGCCGACGGCGTGGCGACGAAGCGGCGACTCCTCGACCACGAAACGCGCGTCGCGGGGACGGGGCCGGTCCAGACGCGCCTGCCGAGCGAGTGACCGCCAGAGGAGCTATCCCGGTCGGCGTCGAACCCCGATTCATGGCCTCGGTCGTCGACATCGCCTGTCCGTTCTGCGAGCACGTCGAGGGCGTCCAGAAACGAGACCTCGACCGCTACTACTGCCCCGACTGCGAGCGCGAGTTCTCGCTCTCGGATCTCGTCTAACTACTCCACGCCCATCCCGGCCAGCGCGTCGCGCCGTCCGGGGTGGTCCTCGGGCAGGTGCGACCGCCCGAACGTCCGCTCCCGGAGCGTCCCGGCCGTCCCTCGCTGGTCGCTCTCCGCGAGCAATCCCCGTTCCCCGAGTTCCGGCACCACGAGGTCGACGAAGTCCGTCAGTGAAGCGGGTCGGACGACCTCCTTCACGTTGAAGCCGTCGACGCCGACCTCGCGGAACCAGTACTCGATCTCGTCGGCGATCTCGCTACCGGTGCCGACGAGGATCGGCGACGTCGAGCCCAGTCCCGCGAACTGTGCCATCTCCCGCACGGTCCACTCCCGGTCGGGATCGCTCGTCGTGAACGCGTTTACGGCACCCTGGATCGCCTCCGTCTCGATGTGCTCGAGCTTCTGGTCGGGGTCGAGTTCCGAGAGGTCCATGTCCATGAACCCGCTCAGGAGCGTGAGCACGGCCTCGGTGTCGATCGTCTCCCTGTAGCTCTCGTACTTCGCCTCCGCGAGCGCCTCGGTCTCGCCGACGATCGGGACGATCCCCGGGAAGAACGCCAGCGAGTCGGGGTCGCGGCCGGCTTCCGCGGCGCGCTCGCGCATGTCGTCCATGTACTCACGCACCCCGCGTTCGGTCGGATGGCTCACGAACACCGCCTCCGCGTGACGGGTGGCGAACTCGCGGCCCCGATCGGACGACCCGGCCTGGTAGATGACGGGCGTCCGCTGGGGGGTCGGCTCGCAGCCGTGCGGGCCCGGTACCGAGAAGAACTCGCCCTCGAACTCGATCGGGTGGACCTTCGCGGGGTCGGTGAAGACCTTCCCATCGCGATCTCTGACGACCGCCCCGTCCTCCCAGCTACCCTCCCAGAGCCGGTAACAGACGTCCATGAACTCGTCGGCGCGGTCGTAGCGATCGTCGTGGTCCATCCGTCGATCGAGCCCGAGGTTCCTGGCGGCGCTCTCCAGATAGGAGGTGACGACGTTGAACGCCACTCGGCCGTCCGTGAGCGCGTCCAGCGTCGAGAACTCCCGTGCGAGCTGGTAGGGGTGGGTGTAGGTCGTCGAGCGGGTCACGGCGAACCCGAGGGAGTCGGTGACCTCGGCCATCGCGGGGATGAGCGCCTGTGGGTGGCCGGAAGGCGTCTGGATCGCGTGTCTGAGCGCGGCGTCCCGGGAGCCGCCGTAGACGTCGTAGACCCCGCGGACGTCCGCGAAGAAGACCGCGTCGAACCCGCCGCGTTCGGCGGTCCGGGCGACCTCCGTCCAGTACGACCGGTCGAGGTACCGGTGTGACTGGTCCCCCGGATACCGCCAGGAACCGGGACTGACGTGTTCGACCGAGCACATCGTGAAGAGGTTGAGGTGGAGGCGGTCGTCGGCCATACGGGCGGTACGTCTACCGCCGGCTTATACGTCGGGTTCACCCCGGAGTGTTTCACTTCGGAGTGTTTCACTCCGGAGTGTTCGTTATCGGATAGCCCAGACCTGTTTGATTCCAAACTCGTAGGCAACGTTATTACTCCGTAGTGCTATCGTACTAGCATGTCCGGGGAGAGCGGTCACCGGGAGACGGGGGACGACACGCAGCGGACGTCCGCGGAGGTCGACCAGCTGTTCGACCTCCTGCGTGACCCGTATCGTCGGCTCGTGCTCGCTCGTCTCCAGCAGCACGGTCGCGTCTCCGTCGAACGGATCCTGAACGAGCGACGGCGCGGGGACGAGAGCGCACGGGACCTCGAGGTCAGCCTGTATCACGTGCACCTGCCGAAACTCGAGGACACCGGCCTCATCGAGTACGACGAGCGCTCCGGCGAGATCGTCGACGGGAACTGGCCGAGCGGTCTCGACCGGCTGCTCGCGACCGCGAGGGAACTCGACGCCGGCCTCCTGCCGCCGGGAAGCGAGACGGTCTGATACGGACCGCTGTATCCGTCTACCGCCGGGACCGAGAGGCGGGTACCGATACCACCGGGACTGACGGACGGGGGTCCGTGCGAGTCAGCACGAACAGTAGTACTGTCGGTCGGTGAACTCGGTCCGAACCACGTCGGCGATCGGTCCCGGATCCGACGGGGCGTACACGCCGGTCGTGAGGTCTCCGCCCTCCTCGAACGCGCCGGAGGCCAGCGCACGCCAGTCCGCTTCGGTGAGGACGTCCCGAAACGAGCGATCGGTCGAGAGCAGTCGGAGGTAGTCGGGGAGGTAGACCCAGCGCCCCGCCCGGATCCCCTCGGGTTCGTACATCTCGCCGATCGCCTCGCTGTAGGCCGCCGTCGGGAGGTCAGCGCCCGCGGCGACCGGGAGACCGATCCACTTCCACGGCCTGGTGTTCACGTCGAGCAGGACGTACTCCTCGCGCGAGCGGTCGTAGACGAACTCGGACTCGCTGATGCCGTGGTACCCGGCCTCGCGAAGCAGCGAACGCGCGCCCGCTCCGAGACCGGGGTCCTCGACCACCTCGACGTACGAGGAGGTGCCGAACTCCCGTGGGTTCCTGACTCGGGCGTTGCCGACGACCGAGAGCACCTCGCCGTCAGGTGATCGGTAGGAGGCGAGCGAGCGGTCCTCGCCGACCTCGACGTCGACGCGCTCCTGTGCGAGGACCCTGATCTCGGCGTCACGTGCCGTCGCGACGACCTCCGCGAACTCCTCTTCGTCCTCGACCCGGATCACGTTCGAGCCGAGGGCCTCCTCGCCCTCCCGTTTCTTCGCGGGTTTGACGACCATCGGGAAGCCGAGTGCCTCGATCACCTCTCCGGGGTCGGTCTCGTGGAGCGCGTACGTCTCGGGAACGGGAACGTCGAGATCCTCGGCCAGCGTGTAGAGCGACTCCTTGTCGAGCAGCGCGTCGATCGAGCTCCGGTCGGCGAACGGGAGCCGCACGCCCTCGGGTTCGGCCCGGGCGAAGGCGTTGACCCACTCGTCCATGCAGGCGAACGCGACCGGTTCGTCACCGATCGCGGCAGCGATCTCCTCGACCTCCTCGCCGAACGCGTCGAGATCCGCGAGCGGATCGGTCACCGCACCGGCGTAGTCGACCGCGCGAGAGGAGGTCGCGACGCCGTTGGGGTCCCGGTCGAGCGCGATGACGGGGACGTCGTGACGGGTGAGCGCGCGGGCGACGCCGAGGCCCGTGATATGTGCGTTCGCGACGAGCGCCGGTGGACGGTCGAACGAGGCGTCGTCGAGCCGTTCGACCAGGCTCGATGGTGCGTGAAACTGCTCGGCCATGGAGCGTCTTCTCCACCGAACGGTAAAAG
>SKXI01000002.1 GCA_007128515.1 Halococcaceae archaeon
ACGAACGGCTCGTAGCCCCGCCCCTGGAGTTCGTCGATCGCGGCAGTGAGCACCGCGGGCATGTCGTGGATCCCGCGGCTGCCGGCGGTGACCGCCACCTCCGCACCCCTGGAGAGCCCACCCTCCCCGAAGGCGCCGATCGCTTCGACCGCCTCGCGAGCCGCCGCCTCGACGTCCTCGACGCTCCTCGTCTCGCGGTGGCGGCGGGCCGTTGCGAACCGCGGGAGATCCTCGACCGTGTAGTCGTTGGCACCGCGGAGCGTCTCGCCGTCCGGGAACTCGAGGTTCATCTCGCCTCCCGACCGGCCGCGCGCTCGGGTTCGTCGGCGGTCGCACGTCGTCGGGCGATCTCGGCGGCCAGCTCGACCGCGTCGACCAGGCTCGCCTCCGAGGCGACCCCCTCCCCGGCGATGTCGAAGGCGGTGCCGTGGTCGACGCTGGTGCGGACGATCGGGAGCCCGATCGTGACGTTGACGCCCGAGACCGTCTCGTTCCCGGAGAAGCCGAGCATCTTGATCGGGATGTGACCCTGGTCGTGGTACATCGAGACGACGCAGTCGTAGCCGCCGCGGGCGGCCCCCACGTAGATCGTGTCCGGGGACTCGGGGCCGTGGGCCTCGATCCCCTCCTCGCGGGCGCGTTCGACCGCCGGGCGTATCTCCCGCTCGTCCTCGTCGCCGAGCAGCCCCCCGTCGCTCGCGTGCGGGTTGAGGCCCGCGACCGCGATCTCGGGCTCCTCGATCCCGAGTTCGCGAAGCGCCCGGTCGGTGACCCGGATCGTCTCGAGGACGTTCTCCTCGGTCACGAGCTCACACGCCTCGCGCAGCGGGACGTGCGTGCTCACGTGCGTGACCCGGAGCTCGCCTTCGACCAGCATCATCGAGTAGCGCTCCGTGTCGGTGTAGTCGGCGAGCATCCCGGTGTGACCGGCGTACTCGCTACCGGCCAGCCGCGTCGACTGCTTGTTGATCGGGGCGGTGGTGATCGCGTCGACCTCCCCATCGAGGGCGAGCTCGATGGCGCGTTCGACGTACGCCAGGCTCGCCTCGCCGTACGCCTCGCGGACGACGCCATACTCGATCTCGTCGACGTTCCCGAGGTCGAGGACGGGGATCGTCCCCGGTTCGAAGCTCGCGTCGTCCACCGCGGGGACGGCGCGGACGTCGAGGTCCGCATCGCGAACCTCGCACGCCGCCCGGAGCACGCCCGCGTCCCCGACGACGACCGGCCGGGCCGACTCGAGCAGCCGGTCGTACGCGGCGACGACGATCTCGCTTCCGATCCCGGCGGGGTCGCCCATCGTCACCGCGACGATCGGCCGGTCCGTCTCAACCATCGTCGGTCCCTACCCGGTCGAGGAAGTTAACGATGGCCTCTCGGGAGCCAAAGCCCCCTGCCTTCGTCACGACGCGGGTCCCCGCGACCGGTCCCGTCCCGATCCACCCCTCGGGGATCCCCTCACCGATCGCCTCGCCGGCGAGCCCGATCCGGTCCCCGTCGAGTTCCTCGAGCGTCGCCCGGGCGACGCTCCCACCGGTGAGGAACAGCCCGCGCGGCTGCTCCTCGCGCGCGACCCCGACCGCCACGAGCGAGAGCGCCCGAGCGATCCGCTCGCCGGCGTCGACCCGTTCCCGGCCGCCCGATTCCCGGAGCCCTCGCGCGGCCTCCCCGGCGCGTTCGACGTCGTCGGGACCGGTCGCGGCGGTCAGCACGGCCCGTCCCCGCCGGGCGAGCCGCGTCGCCACCTCCGGAACCGTCCGCGCCGCCACCCCCGACGGGTCCCGGACCGCCTCGGCCGCGTTCAACACCACCAGATCCGCATCGGGTACCGCCGCGACCTGGTCGAGGGTGCGTTCGTTCACGCTCCCGGCGACCGCGAGCGCCCCGTCCCCTCGGACGGGCGGCGACGCGATCGGCACCGCTTCGCCCGGAACGCACACGTGGGCGGCGAGGCCGCCGCTTCCGACGTAGAGCGCGTCCCCGTTCAGCGCTGCCGCGCCGTCCGCGATCGTGCGCAGGTGGTCGTCGGTGACGGCGTCACACGTGACGATGCTCGGCTCGGCCCCGACCCATCCCTCGAGCGTCTCGCGAACCGACGCCGCACCACCGGCGATCGCCTCGAGCGACAGGTGCTCCGTCGGGTAGCGCGACGGCGCGAAGACCGCGGCGAGCGCCGACTCCTCGACGCCGTAGCCGGCGTCGGCGAGCGGTTTCCCCTCGACCAGGTGGACGCCCTCCCGCGTCGTCCGACCGGTACCGGGGAACGCGGGCGCTACGACGGCGACCGACGCACCGCTCGCGTCGAGGGCCGCGTCGACCTCCGCCACGACGTTCCCCCGGAGCGTCGAGTCGACCTTCTTGTAGAGCAGCCCGTACTCGGTCCCCGAGACGATCGTTTCGATCGCTCGCGCGGCCCGCTCGGGGGGCTCGTCCCTGCTGTCGGCGTCGACGACGAGGACGTCATCGTCGACGCGGTCGCCCTCGCCCGTGCGCTCGCCGGAGAGCGAGACCGTCACGCCACGCCCGGCTGCGGCGAAGCCGTGGCCCGTATCGAGCGCCCCGGTGAGGTCGTCCGCGACCACGAGCGCGTTGACCATACCCCCCGTTCTCGGGGCACTCCGAAAACGACTCCGTTCCGCCGAGCGTTCCCGCACGTCCCGGAGGCCTCGGGGAACGCCGGTTGGCGCCGCGGCAGCCCTCGATTCGAAACGGCATCCACGGGACGTCGGTCCCACTCCGGGCGAGGCGGGCGAGCGGGGGTCGACGAACGAGTGAATTGAAGTCCGCGGCGACGGAACTCCGATCATGAACGCAGACGAAGGCGACCGGGTTCGCGTCCGCGGCCCGGAGAGCGACGTCGAGGGGGTCCTGATGCCCTCGAGTTCCCAGGACCACCTCGTCGTGAAACTGGACGGCGGCTACAACGTCGGCATCGATCGCGAGTCCGCGAGCGTCGAGGTGCTGGACCAGGGTGTCTACGTCGTCGACGGCGAGAGCGCGGGCGACTCCGCGGTCGCGTTCGACGACTCGCTGCCGACGATAGCGCTGATCAGTACGGGTGGCACCATCGCCTCGACGGTCGACTACCGGACCGGAGCGGTGACCGCGCAGTTCGACGCGAAGGACGTCCTGCGAGCGGTGCCCGACCTCGCGGGCCGGGCGAACTTCCGAGGGAGGGTCGTCGCGAACATCCTCTCGGAGAACATGACCCCCGACGTCTGGAGCGAGCTCGCCCACGCGGTCTACGAGGAGATCGAGGCGGGTGCCGACGGCGTCGTCGTCATGCACGGCACCGACACGATGCAGTACACCGCGAGCGCGCTCGCGTTCGCCCTCGACACCCCGGTGCCGATCGTCTTCACCGGGAGCCAGCGCTCGGCGGATCGGCCCTCCTCGGACAACGTGATGAACGCGGTCTGTGCGGTCGAAGCTGCCAAGAGCGATATCGCGGAGGTGCTCGTCTGTATGCACGAGACCGGGTCCGACGACCGCTGTGCGCTCCACCGGGGGACGCGGGTGCGGAAGAACCACACCTCTCGGCGCGACGCGTTCGAGACCGTGGGTGGGGAGCCGCTCGGAACGGTCGACTACGGGACGGAGGCGATCGAGGTGCGCGGGGAGTACACCGAACGCGGGGAGCGCGAACTCGCGCTCGACGCCGATCTGGAGACCGACGTCCACCTGCTGAAGTTCACGCCGGGAACCGATCCCTCGATCCTGGATCACGTCGGGGGGTCGGCGGGGCTCGTCCTCGAGGGCACGGGACTGGGCCACGTCCACACCGACTGGATCCCGCGGATCGCCGACCTCGTCGACGGGGGGACGACGGTCGTGATGACGAGCCAGTGCATCGAGGGGCGGGTCTGTGACCGGGTCTACGACACCGGGCGCGACCTCCTCGACGCGGGCGTGATCGAGGGTGAGGACGTCCTCCCCGGGACGGCGAAGGTGAAGCTGATGTGGGCGCTCGCACGCGACGGCGACACCGCGGAGCTGTTTTCGACCCCGATCGCCGGCGAGATCACCGACCGGTCCGTGCCATGGACGTAGACCTGGAGCTACGCGAGGCCCGCCCGGAGGACCACGAGGCGGTCGCGGCGATCACCGAGGAGACCTGGCCGGACCGCGAGGGCGAGGACTACGTCGCACGGGTCTACCCGGAGTGGATCGAGGGCACGGAGCGCGAGACGTTCGTCCTCGACGCGGGGACGGACCTCGCGGGCATCGCCCAGTGCGTGCTCCTCAGCGGGTACGAGGCGTGGTGTCAGGGGATGCGGATGAACCCCGAGTACAGGGGTATGGGGGTCTCGAAACGGTTGAGCTACGCGCTGTTCGACTGGGCGCGCGACCGAGGGGCGACCGTCGCGCGGAACATGGTCTTCTCCTGGAACGCCGCGGGGCTCGGCCAGTCCCGCTCGGTCGGCTTCGAACCGGTCACCGAGTTCCGGTGGGCGACGCCCGAACCGGACCCGGACGCGGAGCCCGACCTCGAGGTGCGCGCGGACCCGACGCTCGCCTGGCACGCCTGGGCGGAGAGCGACGGTTCCTCCCTCCTCCGGGG
>SKXI01000354.1 GCA_007128515.1 Halococcaceae archaeon
AGACGATCGAGGACCTGGGTGGCGAGCCGGTCGCCGAACCCGAGTTCGACTTCGGGACCGCGACCGAGGACCCCGTCGAGTTCCTCCAGACAGCCGCCTTGCTCGAGACGACCGGCGTCGGGGCGTACGCCGGCGCGGCACCGCTGATCGAGAACCCCGATCTGATCCCACCGGCGCTGAGCATCCACTCGGTCGAGGCTCGACACACCTCGTTCCTGAACGTGCTGCTCGGCGAGAGCGGCTTCCCGGACGCCTTCGACGAGGCGCTCACCGTCGACGAGGTGCTCGAACGGGCCGGCCCCTTCATCGTCGGATAAGCTGCACTGGTGAACGGCAGCCTCTTCCCCGACCTCCCGATCCGCACGCGGGTCGACCGTCCACGGGTCGTGACGGCCACGATCGGGGATCTGAACCGTTTCCGAAGGGGAGAGTGGGGAACTACTCGAGCGGTTCGACGACGTCTCCGGGACGAATCGCCCCGTCTTCGAGAACGTCCGCTCGGAGCCCTCCTCGGTGGACGAGTGCCTGCAGTACGCCGTCCTGCGTGATGCGCTGAAGGTGGTCACACGGTTCACACAGTCGGTTCCCTCGACAGACGGCGTCACCGACGCGGAATCGCCGTCCAACGAGGTGATCGAGTGCGACGTCACGTGTCTCGACGTTCCGCCGGTGTTGCCCCGGCGCGAGTTCGATTCCCGCCTCGCGCTCGATCGCCGTCACGGCCTCCTGCTCGATCAACGTGAGGTCGTACCCGTCGCGGCGCTCTTCGTCCGGCCCCCACTCGACGAACGTTCCCGTCTCGATCCCGCTGAAGTAGCGATCTCCCCGGAGTCCCTTCCCGGCGAGGGCTTCGACCTCGGTCCGTTCGTCGATCTCCGCTTCGGCTTCGGGTGCAGTGAAAACCCGTTCGACGGTGCCACTCCCGGTCATGCCTGCTATGCCGTTCGACGGGGTATAAACGCTCAGGTGAGGGTATCGGTGGCCAGGCGACGCAGTGAGAAGTCCACATCCCTCCGGATCGGCTGATTCGGTTCCCCTCCATCGAAACGGACGCCGCGGGGGAGTCTGCGATACGTTCGATCGGACGGCCTCTCCTCGCACCGTACGCGGAACTCTCACTCCAGCGCAGTCTCGCGGTTTCACCGCTCGACGTCTGGGAGGTCTACGACCTCCCCGTCCGCGTACACCGTCGGTTCCCGCAGCACACCGTCCTGGTGGATCGGGGCCTCCGTGTCGCCGCCGATCCCGGCGTCGTCGCCCAGCGCGATGTGGACGGTTCCCCCGGCCTTCTCGTCGAGCAACACGCTCCCCACGAGGTCGGCGACGGCGACGTTCGTCCCGATGCCGAGTTCCGCGAGGTTGTACGCGTCCCTCCCGACGGACTCGGCGGCCGCCTCGAACCCCGCCGCGACCTCCGGGTCCGAGATGTGGGTGGCGACGCCGTCTTCGACCTCGATCGTGATCTCCTGGCCCGGGTCGAGCAGGCCGTGCGGGCGCATCGTCCCGTCGACGACGTAGGTCCCGGTCGCCGTCTCGGGGCTCACGAACACCTCTCCCGCGGGCAAGTTCGACATCTGCCCGGGTTCGTGGACGATACCGGTGTCGGAGAGCCACTCCCGGTCGCCGATCCCGAACGTGATGTCGGTGCCCTGTGGCGAGGTGACCCGGACCTCCGCCGCGTCCGCGACCTGCTCGAGGACGCGCTCGCACTCGGCGGCGATCCGCTCGTAGTCCGCGTCCAGGCCCGTCAGAAAGACTTCCTCGGTGATCCCCGGGAGGGTGGCGACGCGCGCGCCGGCGTCGTTCGCGCGGGTCCGTGCGCGGGTGTGGCTCAGGCTCTTCGAGGTCGGACAGAGCACGACGTCCGCCTCGGCCATGGCGGCGGTCACCGGTTCCGGCGGCTCCTCGCCGTGCTGTGGCCCCGGCGGGTACCGGACGATCACGCTCTCGTCGGTGACCTCGCACGCCACCTCGTAGAGCGCCTCGCCGACGTCGACCCTGTCGTCGTCGGTGACGATCACGCAGCGCTCGTCGCCCTGGAGGTTCATACACTGGCGAACGGCCGTCTCGGCCGCCGATCCCGGACTCATACCCGCGAGAGGGCGAGCGGGGGAAAAGCCCTTGTCCTCCCGGACGATCTCGTAGGGACCATCGGAGGAACTCGTCGTTGCTCGACCCCGAATCGAACGAGACCGGTGGTGTGTATCGCTGGGAGAGACGACCGGCTACGACGATCGCTCTCAGACGGTCGGTTCGTCGGCGCTGTCGTCCAGACCGGCCTCGAGCGTCTCGACGCGTTCGGCGAGCGCCTCGATCCGCTCGTCCCGTTCGGCGAACGCGTCGACGACGGTCCGCACGGTCAGCCGCGAGAGGCGTTCGGTCTCCCCGACGCGACGGTCGAGCGCGTCGTGGTCCGCGCGGAGCTCCGAGAGGAGGTACTCGAAACCGGGTTCGGGCTCCGGGTCCTCCATCGCGTCGAGCAGTTCGTTCAGGTCGGTCGGATCGGGTTCCGGCGGAGCGGTCTCCCTGTAGTCGTAGTCGGTCGCGTCGGCCTCCTCGCTCTCCTCGGCAGCGATCGCCGCGTCGAGGTCCGGGAGTGACGGCGAGCGGCCCGGACCCGATCCGTCGGTCTCCGACGGGCCGGCGTCCGACTCGCCCGTGATCGCCGCGGTCACGTCCTCCACGTCGAGCGACTCGACGGCGGCCGCCGAGCCGAGGCGCTCGCCGATCGCGACCGGGTCCAGGGCCGTCGCGAGCAGTGCCGTGAGTTCGTCGCCACGTTCGCTGACGGCGGTGCCGAGGAGTTCGACCGGCGCCGATCCCTCGACGAGGGTCCCCTCGACGTCGAGGGTCGCGGCGTGCGGTCCACGAACCCGGACCTCGTAGACGGCCGCGTCGGGGTCGGAGGGTGCCTCCACGACCTCGCGGAGCCAGCCGCCGGATCCCTCGCTCGTCTCTTCGGCTCCCTCGGTCGTCTCGGCGTCGTTGCCGCTCCGGGTCATACGGGAGGAACCCGGCGTGAGGGCATAAACGTTGTTGCTGGTCGTATACGTTCGGCTCAGGGTTCGAGCGCCTCGACCGCGACGAGCGGGTCACCGGTGAGCGCCTTCGCGTACGCGCCGCCGGCGATCGAGACGTGCGAGAAGTCGTCCTCGTCCAGGCCGTACATCCCGATCGCCCGCGAGGTGTCGCCGCCGCCGACGACCGAGAAACAGTCCGTACCGGCGATCGCTTCGAGCACGCCCACGGTCCCGTCGCTGAACCGCTCGTCCTCGAAGACGCCGAGCGCACCCTTCACGAAGACCGCCTCGGAGCCCTCGATCACCTCGGCGTACTCCGAGACCGTCTCGGCACCGACGTCGAGGAACGACGTCTCCTTCGCCGCGTCGGCGACGAGCACCTCGCTTCGTTCGCCTCCCTCGCCCTCGTAGGCGAGGTCGACCGGGAGGACGATCCGCTCGCCGTACCGGTCGAGCAGGTCGCGAATCTCCTCTTCGCCCTCGGCCCACTGGTCGTCGAAGAGGTCGCTCCCCTCGACGTCGTAGCCGACGTCGGCGCCGCTCGCGCGCAGGAAGAGTTCGCCGACGATCCCACCCAGGAGGAACGTGTCGACCCCGTCGACCCGCTCCATCACGTCGATCAGGTCGTCGGCCTTCGTCCCGCCGAGGGCCATCGCGACGCGGCCGTCGAACTCCCGGCTTCGGATCGCGGTGTTCGCCTCGTACTCGGTCTCCATCACCCGGCCGGCGTAGGCGGGGAGCACCTGCGGGAAGCCGACGAGCGAGGCGTGGCCCCGGTGGGCGGCGGAGTACGCGTCGTTGACGTAGCCGTCGAACTCCGGTGCCAGGCCGGTCACCAGATCGCTCTCGGCGTGTTCCTCCGGCGTTCTCTCCGCGAGTTCGTCCTCGACCATCCGGACGTTCTCCAGGAGGAGCGCCTCGCCGCCCGCCAGGTCGCGGATCGCCTCGATCGCCTCCTCGCCGTGGGTGTCGGCGACGTAGCCGACCTCGCTCCCGACGTGCTTCGCGAGGATCTCGGCGTGCCCGTCGAGCGGGACGAACGTGTCCCGGCCGGGTCGGCCCTGGTGGGCGAGTATCGCGACGGCGTGGTCCGCCGCCAGCAGTTCGGTGACCGTCTCGGCGTGGCGCGAGAACCGGCGGTTGTCCTGGACCTCGCCACCTTCTATCGGTGCGTTGAGGTCGAGACGGACGAGCACGCGCTGGCCGGGTTCGAGGTCGTCGAGGGTCCGGAACATACGGAGCGTACAACGGAGAGGGGTATAAGCGGCGGTGGTTCGGGCGGGGACGGCTCAACAGAGACAGAACGTCGGTCGCGCCAGCCCCTCGTAGAGCCCCTCCGAGAGGTACTTGAGTCCCGTATCGCAGGCGATCGTGACGACGTGCTCGTCCGCCTCGCGTTCGGCCGCGACGCGCCTGGCGGCCGCGAGGTTCATCCCGGTGCTCGTCCCCGCGAGTAGCCCCTCTCGAGCGGCCAGTTCGCACGCCCAGTGCGACCCCTCCGAGGCGGGCACCGTCACGACCCGGTCGTAG
>SKXI01000333.1 GCA_007128515.1 Halococcaceae archaeon
CTCTACATGGTCACGGCGGGCCACGTCGCGGTGATCGCCCACATCGTCGACACGGGCGAGACGCCTCGCAACCAGATCGGCTTCGGTACCGGCCAGGTCAAAGCGCACTTCGCGGAGGCGAACGCGCTGTTCGTCGTCGATCAGCTCGTGAAGTCCGTGCTCAGGCAGTTCAACCGCCGGGTGATCTCGATGTCGAACACCCTCAGCTTCGTCCCGAGTCTCGACAACGTCCTCACCGTACTCAGGCGGGCGGTCGGCCTCGCCGCCTCCTACCTCGACGAGGCGATCCTCGCCCACGTCTTCGTCAGCGACGAGGAGAACAACTGGCGAGCGGCCAGGGACGGCGTCGTCCTCTACGGGAAGACCTGGAAGTCGGTGCTCGGCTCGACGCTGTTGATCGTCCTCGGGATGTACGTCGTGGCGTTCGTCGGCCTGCTCGCGCTCACCCCGCTCGCGAGCGTCTTCGGGAGCCTCTCGCCGACGTTCGAGGCACTCGGTTGGGCGGTCGTCGCGGGGCTGGCGCTCACGATCTACGTCGGGGTGCTCAGGCCGTGGGTGAAGACCGTCGTCATCACGACGTTCCTGATCGAATCGAGGGAACGGACCCCGGACAGCGCGACGATCGAGTCGATCGCGAACCGCTCGCCGAAGTTCCGGGAGCTGATGGCGAAAGCCGACGAGGAGGTCCCCCAGGGCGACGAGACTGGCGGCAGATCGGAGAGCGACGTCCCCGCGGAGGGGACGACCTGATCGCCGGGCTCCGCGTCGGTTCGAACCCCTGGCCACGGTGGCCACAACGCCTATGCCCGCCAGCGCTTTCCCCCCGACAAGCCCGCTCAGTGACCGGGTCGTCTCGCAGTTGCTATGACTCCCGTCCCCTTCCCCACGAGATCGAGTTCGTCACCGGGTGATCGGGAGGGCCGCGTTCGACTCCTCTGGCCGGTGCTGGTCGTCTGCATGGCGGTCGGCGCCGGCATCGGGGGAGCCGTACCCGCCGACGCCGGACAGCCGGGGTCGGACCCGGTCGTAGATCAACAGGAGGCCGTCGACGCGGATACGGTTCGGATCGACGTCTCGCTCCGGAGCGACGGCTCCGCAGCGGTGACGATCGAACACAGGGTGGAGCTCGACGACGAGGAACGAACGGAGGCGTTCGAGTCGCTCCGGGCCGACATCGAGGACGACCCGGAGACGCACACCCGTGAGTTCGCCGACCGCATCGACGAAACGGTGCGCGCGGCGAGCGACGCGACCGGTCGGGAGATGGCCGCCGACGAGTTCCGCGTCGGTGCCGAGCGCCAGTCGCTCGCAGGCGAGTACGGCGTCGTGCGGTACTCGTTTCACTGGCACGGCTTCGCCCGTACCGAGGGGGACGAGCTTCACGCTGGCGACGCGATCGAGGGGATCTACCTCGACGAGGACACGCGCCTGCTCGTCGGTTGGCCCGACGGGTACGAACCCGTCTCGGTCGCTCCCGACCCGGACGACGACCGCGAGCGCGCGGTCATCTGGTACGGCGGCGAAACCGAGTTCGTCTCCGGGGAGCCACGGGTCGTCGTCTCCCCGACCGGTTCGGGACTCGGCTGGGGAGCTCTCGCGGGCTCGCTGGCCGCCCTCGCCGTGATCGGTGGGGTCGCCGTTCGGTGGTTCAGGAGGCGTTCACCCGGAAGCGCGCGACCGACCGACGAGGGTGAGCCCACCACGAGCGAGACACCTGGATCATCGGGTCGGGAACCGGAGATCGACCGGTCGTTGCTGAGCAACGAGGAGCAGGTCCTGCGACTGCTCGAGGCACACGGCGGTCGGGTGAAACAGAAGACGGTCGTCGAGAAGCTGGACTGGACCGACGCGAAGACGAGCAAGGTGGTGAGCGCGTTGCGCGAGGAGGGAACGGTCGAGTCGTTCCGGATCGGCCGCGAAAACGTGCTCACTCTTCCGGAAGACGATACGTAATCCCCGGGTCGACGGGAGCGACGTCGTCGTGTCGCTTTTATCGTCGGAATCGACAGACTGTACCGGGGTGAAAACGACGTTGAACCGGAGAAAACGTCGGCAAACCGGGGACAGCGTATCGAGGATATATACGACAGACAGATATGTATTGGAGTGCAATGCAACGAACGACAACGATACTCGTGGCGATCGCGCTCGTGGGTGCGATGGTGGCGATTCCGTTCGGCGTGGCCGCCGCGGTCGCAGACGAGAGTGACCGGGAACTGACCGCGACCGAGAACGAGACCGAATCCGTCGAACCCGGCGAACGGTTCGCCGGCGTCGTCGGTGTCCAGAACGCCGAGATCGACGGCGAGGTGTCCGAACGCACCTACGGCGTGAAGGTCGCGAACGCACAGACGGAGGAGGCGAGAGCCGACGTCGTCGGTGAACGGCTCGACGAGGTCGAACAACGACTCGTCGAGCACGAGACCCGACTCGACGAGTTAGCGGAGGCTCGCGAGTCCGGTGAGATCGGCGACGGCGAGTACCGTGCGAGGGTCGCGACGGTCGCGGCCGAGACGGCAGCCACCGAACGGGCGGCCGAACGCGCGCAGGCGACCGCCGGTGAGCTACCCCGAGACGTATTGGAAGAGCGTGGGATCGACGTCGAAGCGATCGAGGAGCTTCGAGACCGCGCGAGCGAACTGGGTGGCGAGGAGACCGCCGAGATCGCCCGGTCGATCGCCGGTGACGACGTCGGCAGCCCGGTCGTCGGCGATCGTGGTCACGGCGCACCCGTCGAGGCACCTGGCGGTAACGAGACCGACGACGACGGCACCGATCGAGGTGCCGAAACCGACCGCGACGGCCAGGGACGCTAAGAGATGTACCGGTCAGTCGTGGTCGTCGCGGTCGTATCACTGCTCGTTGGAAGCGTGGTCCTCGTCCCGATTGCGGGCGCGGACGGGGTCGAGACGGTCGAGGAGGCCGAGGAACCGATGGTCCACGTCGCCGTCGCGACGAACGGCGATGCGACGGTGTCGCTGGTCTCCGTTCACGAACTGACCGACGAGGACGAGCGAACCGCCTTCGAGTCACTCGAAGATGACGAGGACGCACGGCACGAACTGCGTGACCGGTTCGGCGACCGAATGGAACGGGTCGCTGACGACGTCGGTGACGACGGAGCGGAGAGCATCACCGACGCGTCGATCGACGTCCGGACCGACGACGATCGCGGTATCGTGACGCTGTCGGTCACCTGGGAGGGCCTCGCAGCCGTCGAGGACGAGGCGCTCGTCGTGACCGAACCGTTCGCGAGCGGCTTCGAATCCGACCGACCGCTCGTCGTCGCCGGACCCGACGGTTCGACGGTCGTCGCTACCGCTCCCGAGCCGGCCGTCGAGGACGACGCACACGCCTCGTGGGAACCCGGAACGGATCTGGACGGCTTCGAGGTGGTGCTGTCGCTCGAAGACGGCGAGAGCGGCGTGGCGGACGGTTCGGTTGGGGACGGGGATGTGGACGACCCCAGTGACGGTGCTGTGGAGGGGACGACCGACGAGCTACCCGGGTTCGGTGTCGTCACCGCAGTGGTCGCGCTAATCGCCGGGGTCGGAGCGATGGCACGCTCGGTTCGCGGTACGCGTTCGCGTTCCGGGTGAGCACACACCTACCCGACCGCCCCCGGTAGCACCCCGAACCCGCCGCCGTCGTACCGGAAGGCGTCCCAGCCCACACCGTGGGCGCCCTCGACGTCCTCGTCGGAATCCCCGACCATGGCGTACCCCGTCCCCTCGATCCGACGTTCTACCTCTCGAAACGGGGCCGGATCGGGCTTGTGTGCGCCGACCTCGTAGGAAGTGACGACGGCGTCGAACTGCCGCTCGGGGTCGTGTGCACGGAGCTTCGCGCGCTGCCAGTCGGGGAGGCCGTTCGTGAGCACGCCCAGTCGGTACTTCGCCGCCAGTCGGTCGAGGTCCGCGTGTGGCCCGCTCGGCGGCTCGCTCGCGGCTATCTCCCGTTCGAGCAGCGCCTCCGCCAGCGTGTCCGGATTCCCGACACCGACCGCCTCGGATCCCGCTCTCACGGGTTCGGGGTCGAGGCGCCGGAACCGCTCGAAGGAGGTCTCTGAGTAGGTCTCGACCCACTCGTCCCGGCTCTCGCCGACACACTCCTCGAACGTCTCCTCGAGGATCGCCCCGTAGGGGCGGTCGAACGCGAGAAGGGTGCCGTCGAGGTCGAAGACGAGCGCCCGGCTCATCGGTCGGTGAGCAGGATGCGGAGGATGTCGCCGTAGGCGGGTCTGGTCACGAGAACGCCGATGAGCACGCCGACGATGGTGAACAGCGCGAAGCCGGTGAGGTCGCCGAGGCTCAGTACAGCCAGTGGGGACATCGCGACGATGGTCGTCGCGGCGGCCGCGCCGATCACCCAGAACGCCTTCCGGAACCGGCTCTCGAACACTCTCCCCGTACTGACGTCGCCCTCCTGGAGGATCTCGTCGGCGATGATGATCAGGTCGTCCACCCCCGTCCCGACGACGGCGATGAAGCCGGCGATCGCGGCGAGGTCGAGCGGGTAGCCGACGAGGGCGGCGAAGCCCAGCA
>SKXI01000311.1 GCA_007128515.1 Halococcaceae archaeon
CACGTCCTCCGCCAGACCGCCGACAGGGTGAAAGACGTCCTGGTCGGGATGGGCTTCCGGGAGATGGAGGGTCCGCACGCCGACGCCGACTTCTGGATCAACGACTGCCTGTTCATGCCCCAGGACCACCCCGCCAGGACCCACTGGGACCGCTTCTCGCTCGAGGCGCCCGAGCGGATCGAACGGCTCCCCGAAGAGCTCCTCGAGCGTGTCGAGTCGGCACACAGAGAGGGCGTCGGACCGGACGGAGAGGGGTATCACTCGCCCTGGTCGGAGGGGATGGCCCGCGAGATCGCGCTTCGGGGCCACACCACCTCGCTCTCGATGCGCTACCTCTCGGGACACGCGGTGGGCGAACTCGAACCCCCACAGCGGTACTTCTCGGTCGAGAAGGTATACCGGAACGACACGCTCGACCCGACACACCTCCTCGAGTTCTTCCAGATCGAGGGCTGGGTGATGGCCGAGGAGCTCTCGGTCCGGGACCTGATGGGGACGTTCACCGAGTTCTACGCGAGCTTCGGGATCACGGACATCCAGTTCAAACCCCACTACAACCCGTACACGGAGCCGAGCTTCGAGCTCTTCGGCCACCACCCCGAGACGGGCGAGCTGATCGAGATCGGCAACTCGGGGCTCTTTCGCCCCGAGGTCCTCGAACCGCTCGGTGTGGAGTGTGACGTGATGGCGTGGGGGCTCGCGCTCGAACGCCTCGCGATGTTGATCACCGGCGCGGAGGACATCCGTGACCTCCACGGCACGCTCGTCGACATCGAGTTCCTCCGGACCGCGGAGGCGATCTACTGATGCCCGTCGTCGACATCGACGCAGACGAACTGCGTGCGCTCGCCGGCACGGAGAAAGGGGACGAGGAGCTGAAAGCCGACCTCTTCGGCCTGGGGCTGGAGTACGAAGGCGAGACCGACGACGGGGAGCTCCAGTTCGAGTTCGCGCCCGATCGACTGGACCGGCTCTCGGTCGAGGGCGTCGCCCGTTCCTTGCGATACCACTACGGGCTCGATCGCGGGGTCTCGGTTCCCAGAACGAACGGCGCGGACTGGGTGATCGAGGTCGAGGAGTCGGTTCCCGAGGAACGGCCGTACGTCACCGGGGCGATCGTTCGGGGTGTCTCGCTCGACGAACGGGCGCTCGACTCGCTGATCCAGCTCCAGGAGAAACTCCACGCGACGATGGGACGCGGCCGGGCGAAGGGCGCGATCGGCGTCCACGACCTCGCGATGCTGAAGGGTGGCGAGGCGCGGGGCCCCTCGGAGGGGTCGAACGAAGGCGGCCGTGGAACGGCCGAGAACCGGCCGACGATCCGGTACACGGGCGTCGACCCCGACGGCGAGACGTTCGTCCCGCTCGAGTCCGACCGGGAGCTCACGCCGGGCGAGGTGCTGACGGAGCACCCGACCGGCCGCGAGTACGCGGGTATCGTCGAGGGGTACGGGCGGATGCCGGCGATCTACGACGAGATCGGGCTCTTCTCGTTCCCGCCGGTGATCAACGGTCGGCGGACGGAGGTGAGGACCGACACGAGGGAGCTGCTGGTCGAGATGACCGGCACCGACCAGTGGACGATCGACAGGATGCTCGCCATCGTCTGTTACGCGCTCGCCTCGCGCGGCGCGACGATCGAGGAGGTCTCGGTCAGCTATCCCGATCGGGAGCTGCTCCGGCCCGACTTCGAGACCGAGTCGAAGCTCCTCGCCCACGACCGGATCGAGGGCGTGCTCGGGATCGGTCTGGAGGTCGAGGAGGTCATCGACTGCTTCGAGCGAGCCGGCCTCGACGCACGGGTCTCGGAGCTGAGTAGCGAGGAGCGGATCGACTACGAGGTGGTGATCCCCCCCTATCGGGTCGACGTGCTCCACCCGATCGACCTCGTCGACGACGTGGGTCGCGCCTACGGTTTCGACGAGCTCGCTCCCCGATACCCCGACGTGGGGACCGTCGGCGGGCGTCACGAGCGGAGCAGGCTGGAGGCCGCAGTGAGGGAAACGCTCGTGGGAATGGGCTTCGAGGACCTGCTGAACTTCCACCTCACGAGCGAGGCCGCGACGTTCGAGCGGATGGGCGTCGAACCCGGTTCCGAGAGCTTCGGCGGCGGCCAACCGGCACGGATCAGAGAGCCCTACAGCGAGGAGTACGGGATCGTCCGGACGTGGGCGCTGCCCTCCGTACTCACCGTCCTCTCGAACAACACCCACCGGTCGTACCCACAGGAGCTCTCGGAGATCGGCCTGGTGATGGAACGCGACGCGGATACGGAGACGGGCCTCGCGGAGCGGCGTCACGTCGCGGGCGTCCTCGCCCGTACCGACGCCTCCTACGAGGACGCACGGGCACGCCTCCAGGGGCTCTGTCGTGCGTTCGGCGCGGAGTTGGAGACACCCGCTACGGAGCACCCGTCGTTCGTCGAGGGCCGGACCGCCGCGGTCGTGATCGACGGTGAGACGGTCGGGATCGTCGGCGAGGTCCATCCCCGGGTGCTCGTCGCGTGTGATCTCGAACTCCCGGTCGCGGCGTTCGAGTTCGATCTCCGTTCTCTCGATTAGGGCCACTCCACCCCGTCGATCGCCGCCTCGATCGCGTCGTCGAGCTCCTCGGTGGGCACGCGCGAGTTACAGAGGATCACGATGTCGACCCCGTCGGGGCCCTGACGGGCCACCGCGCTCGTCCCGTCGGTGAACCAGCCGTGGGTGACCCGGCGCTGGGAGGGGGCTCCCGATCGCCGCGTGCCGTCGAGCTCGTAGGCCGCCGTGAACCGGGCGACTGCGGGTGCGGAGGCGACCAGCCCCGCCGCGGCGTCCATCGCCTCGACGTCGATCCCACCGTCCGCACAGGTGACGCTCTCTCCCCGGTCGAGTTCGACCGCGTTGTAACAGCTCCGGTCGTCGTCGTAGGCGACCTCCCGGTCGGGACGGTCCTCGGGGAGGTTTCGGGCGGGGTGGAACTCGTCGGCACCGACGGGGTCGAGGACCTCCTCCCTGACGTACTCCTCGTAGGGCCGACCGGTGACGTCCTCGACCAGCAGCCCGAGGAGGAGGTAGCCGAGGTTCGAGTACACCCGTTGTGAACCCGGGTCGAACTGCAGCGGCTGACCGAGGGCGAACCGGGCGATCTCGCGGGGCTCCGGTGGCCGGTCGAGGTCGAGCTCCTCCGCGATCTCGACCGGCTGGAAGAGCGGGTCGAACGTCGCGTCGCGGTCCCACCCGCCCCGGTGGTCGAGCAGGTGCCGGACCGTGATCTCCGAGAGCCGGTCGTCCGGGTCGTCGGCCTCGCGTGGCTCGACGTCGATCAGGTCGAGCGCCGGTTCGTCGAGGTCGATCTCCCCCTCGGCTTCGAGGTCCAGAACCGCCGCGGCGGTGATCGGCTTGGTGACGCTCGCGATCCGCACGAGCGCGTCCGGGGAGACCGCCTCGCTCCGATCGCGGTCGCGCCAGCCGTACCCTCGAGAGTGGACGAACTCCCCCTCGTAGTTCACCGCGACGGTCGCTCCACCGACGTCGTGGGCTTCGAGGAGCTCGAGCAGAGCCTCGTCCACCCCGACGAGTTCGGGGAAAAAGCGTCCCGTTATCGGCCGGCCGTCGGGGCGCTCGTCGACCGTGACCGTCTCCCGTGCGCGCTCGGTCTCACCGGCGTCGTCCTCGACGGTCAACTCGACGGTGTACTCGCCCGGGTCGGCGTAGGCGTGCGCGACCGACTCCCCCTCCCCGTCGCTGCCGTCGCCGAGGTCCCAGCGATAGGCGGCGATCGGTTCGTCTCCCGCGGCGGCCTCGGCCTCGAAGACGTACCCGTTCGGCACCGCCTCTGAGGCGAGCGACGCGTCGATCGAGGCTGTCGGTCCCTCGGGTCCTCCCTCGTCGTCCTCGTCGTTCTCGCCCTCGTCCTCGTCGTTCGATTCCTCGCCTTCGGTCGGCTCGCCGTCGTCGTCCCCCTCACCGTCGTCCGTCTCGGTTGCCGTCGCCTCGTCGGAGTCGATCGGCTCTTCGGTCTCCGTCGGGAGCCCGGACGGGCCGTCGTCGCCCGTCGCGTCGTCGCCCGTCGCGTCGTCGGCTTCCCCGGTCGGCGCGGGGTCGTCGTCGGAGTCCATACAGCCCGCGCTCCAGGCGGCGAGACCCGTTCCGGCGACCAGGAACTCCCGTCGCCGGAGGCGACCATCCATGTTCGGGAGTCGCCCGGTGAAAGTAAGTACGTTGTGCGTGCACCGATAGCCACCGGCACGGCTCATACGAACTACTGTAAGTCCGTACCGCTTAACCCGGTACCCGTCTCTCGGTCCCAGCGGTCCATAGTTACAGCAGTCCGTATCACTCCACGCCCCTTTACCCGGTGAGTGCCTACGGGTGCCATGAACCAGCTCCTAGACGGTGAGTGGATCACGGACGCCGGCGAGTACGCGGACGACGACGGCGCGTTCGAACGGGGCGAGAGCACCTTTCGCGACCGGATCGAGGACGACCCGGACGCCCGGTTCCCGGCCGAGTCGGGTCGGTACCACCTCTACGCCTCCTACGCCTGTCCGTGGGCCCACCG
>SKXI01000156.1 GCA_007128515.1 Halococcaceae archaeon
ACCTCAACTGGGCCATCGGCGGGGAAGCCGGCGATGGCATCGATTCGACGGGGAAGATCTTCGCCCAGGCGCTCTCACGCGCCGGGCGGCACGTCTTCACCTCGAAGGACTTCGCCTCCCGGATCAGGGGCGGCTACACCGCGTACAAGGTCCGCACGTCCGTCGACCGCGTCGACAGCGTCGTCGACCGTCTCGACGTCCTCGTCGCGCTCACCCAGCGGACGATCGACGAGAACACGAACGAGCTGCACGACGAGAGCGTCATCGTCTACGACGGCGAGCGGTCCTGGGAGGCAGAGATCCCGGAGGAGGTCCTCGGCCTGGACGTCCCGCTGAAGTCGCTCGCCGAGGACGCCGGCGGCGCGATCATGCAGAACGTCGTCGCGCTCGGGGCGGCCTGTGCGGTCGCCGACTTCGACATCGAGTACCTCGACAGTTCGCTCGAGAAGCGCTTCGGGAGCAAGGGCTCGAAGCTGGTGAAGAACAACCAGCAGGCCGCCCGGATGGGCCGGGACTACGTCCACGAGCACTACGACTACGACTTTCCCTACGAGCTGGAGACGACCGACGAGGACTACGTCCTCTTGAACGGCGACGAGGCGATCGGGATGGGTGCGATCGCCGCCGGCTGCAAGTTCTACGCCGGCTACCCGATCACCCCCGCCACCGCAGTGATGGAGTACCTCATGGGCCGGATCGACCGGTTCGGGGGAACGGTCGTCCAGGCCGAGGACGAACTCGCGGCGATCAACATGACCCTCGGCGCGGCGCGAACCGGCGCGCGCGCGATGACGGCGACCTCCGGGCCCGGAATCGACCTGATGACCGAGACGTTCGGCCTCGTCGCCACCTCGGAGACGCCGATGGTGATCGTCGACGTGATGCGCTCGGGCCCCTCGACCGGGATGCCGACGAAACAGGAACAGGGCGACCTGAACGTGCTGCTCTACGGCGGCCACGGCGAGATCCCCCGGTTCGTCGTCGCGCCGACGACCGTCGCCGAGTGTTTCCACAAGACGGTCGAGGCGTTCAACCTCGCCGAGAAGTACCAGACGCCGGTCTACCTCGTCGGCGACCTCGCGATGGCGGTCACCGAACAGACCTTCCCGCCCGAGGAGTTCGACATGGACGCGGTCGAGAACGACCGGGGGAAGATCGTTTCGGAGGACGAGATAGAGGAGTGGCTCGACGACGAGGGTCACTTCCGTGCCCACGCGAACACCGAGGACGGCATCAGTCCCCGTGCGCTCCCCGGGACGGCGAAGGGCGCGCACATGTCGACGGGGCTCGAACACGACGAACTCGGTCGCCGGACCGAGGACACGGAGGTCCGCGTCGAGCAGGTCGACAAACGCTACCGGAAGGTGGAGACGGCGAGGGAGCGAGAGGACTGGTCGGCCCGCGAGTTCGGGAACCCTGACTCGGAGAACCTGATCGTCTCGTGGGGGTCGAACGAGGGGGCGATCCGCGAGGCGATGGCCGAGTTCGACATCGACGCGCGGTTCCTCTCGGTGCCGTACGTCTTCCCGCGACCGGACCTGACGGAGGCGGTCAAGGCCGCGGCGGAGACCGTCGTGATCGAGTGTAACGCGACCGGTCAGTTCGCGGACCTGGTCGAGCACGACACGCTTACCCGCGTGAAGCGCATCAACAAGTACGACGGGGTTCAGTTCGCCGCGGACGATCTCGCCGAGGAGATCTCGGCGGTCTTCGAGGGCGTCGAACCGGAGGTCACCGCATGAGTTCAGAGACACAGACACACTTCACCGACTTCAAGAGCGACAAACAGCCCACCTGGTGTCCCGGCTGCGGGGACTTCGGGACGATGAACGGGATGATGAAGGCGCTCGCGAACACGGGCAACGATCCGGACAACACGTTCCTCGTGGCAGGCATCGGCTGTTCGGGGAAGATCGGCACGTACATGCACAGCTACGCGCTCCACGGCGTCCACGGCCGGGCGCTCCCGCTCGGGACGGGCGTGAAACTCGCGAACCCGGAACTCGAAGTGATGGTCGCCGGCGGCGACGGCGACGGCTACTCGATCGGTGCCGGCCACTTCGTCCACGCGGTGCGACGGAACGTCGACATGACGTACGTCGTGATGGACAACCGGATCTACGGGCTCACCAAGGGGCAGGCCTCGCCGACGAGCCGCGAGGACTTCGAGACGTCGACGTCACCCGAAGGAACGAAACAGTCGCCGGTCCACCCGCTCGCGCTCGCGTTCTCGGCGGGCGCGACGTTCATCGGCCAGACGTTCTCCTCCGACGCGCTGGGTCACACGGCGGTGATCGAGGAGGCGATCGAACACGACGGCTTCGCGCTCGTGAACACCTACAGCCCCTGTGTGACGTTCAACGACGTCGACACGTACGACTACTTCCGCGACGCGGTCGTCGATCTGGAGGACGAGGGCCACGACCCGACGGACTACGAGGCCGCCCGCGAGCGGATCATGGACTTCGATACGGTTTACACGGGTGTGCTCTACCAGGACGAGTCGAGCGTCGGCTACGAGAAACGCCTCGGGCTCACCGAGAGCATGGCCGACGTGCCCGACGGCGCCCCGGAGGGCGCCGACGACCTCGTCCGCGAGTTCTACTGAGTAGAGTATCCTTCGAACTCCTCGGTGATCTTTCGTCGATAGAGCGATCGGTCGACGACGCCGCGTCGGCGCTCGGAGCGATGGCGGTCGGCGCCCTCGCGCTCGGACAGTACGACACCGCCCCGATGGCCGCGCTGGGATGCTCTCGCCCTACCGTTGCTCGCGGTCACGGCGGTGGAGTCTCTGGAGGGAAGCTGCTGGAGACGGCCGGTACGGGCTCGCTCGCGCTCGGTTGTGGACTGCTCGCGGTCGGCATCGACGAGGGAATCGCGACCGCTCCCCTGCTCGTGTCCTTCGGCGTCGGTCTCTGGACGCTCCCCGTCGGTCGCTTTCTCGATCGGCCGTTCGGGGCTCCCCGAACCGTGTGAAATTCTGTCCTCGGAGCGACGACGAACTGTCACGAACCGATTACCTCTCTTTTATGTATCGTAGCGTGTAACACGCCCTAGTATGAGCGCCGAGTCGCACGACATCGTCGTCGTCGGGGGAGGTACGGCGGGGGCCTTCGCGGCCGCGACGGCGGCCGACGAGGGCGTCGATGTGGTGTTGATCGAACGGAAATCCGAGGACGACGCGGGTCACATCGCCTGTGGCGACGCGATCAAGGGGAAGAGCACTTTCCCGGACGTGATCGACCGCGAGTACCTCAGAGAGGAGTCGTTCACGAACCAGGGGATCCGCCGGGCGATCTTCGAGAACCCACAGACCGGCGAGTCGATCGACATCCCGTTCCCCGACGGCGGGGCGATCGTCGACCGGAAACGCTACGGCGAGGTGCTCCTGGAGGAGGCGGATCGAAAGGGCGCGGAGATCCACTACGATACGGTGGTGCAGGACGTGGTCCAGAACGGCCGGGTAGAGGGCGTCACCGCGAAGCGAAACGGCGACCGTATTACCTACGAGGCCGGGGTCGTCATCGACGCCGCGGGATCGCTCTCCGTCCTCCAGGACAAGGCCGACCTCTCTGCCTCTACGTTCGACACGAACGTGAGCTACCAGCAGTTCTGTTCAGCATACAGAGAGGTCGTCGAGGTGGAGAACCCGGTCCCGTGGGACGACGCCATCGTCTTCAAGCCGACCGAGGAACTGGGCTATCTCTGGTACTTCCCGCGGACGAGCACGGAGATCAACGCGGGGCTCGGCTTCCAGATGAACAAGCCGCCGATGGAGCTCGTGGACGTGCTCAAGCGCGACCTCCGCGGTCGTCCGGAGTTCGAGAACGCGCGCGTGACCGACAAGCTCGGCGCGGCACTGCCGACGAGGAGGCCGTACGACTCGGCGGTCGCGCCGGGGATGATGGCCGTCGGCGACGCCGCCGGTCACGTCAACCCGACCACGGGGGGAGGGATCCCCGGTGCCGCGAAGGCGGGTCACTGGGCCGCGCTCCAGGCGATCGAGGCGATCGGGGAGGACGACGTGAGCGAGCCCGCGCTCTGGGGCTACAACCACCGCGTCATGACCGACTTCGGGAAACGCTTCGCCGCGATGGACCTCTACAACGTCTTCGGCGGGGCCCACGACTTGGAGGACCTCGTCGGCGTGATCACCGCCCTCCCCGGCCAGCAACTGGCCGAAGCGCTCGGCAAGGAGGGGACGACCTCGATGAGCTTCGGCCTGAAAGTGAAGACGCTGTTCGACACGTTCGGCCACTGGGGGCTGCTCTACGAGCTGTACCAGGTCAGCCAGCGCGCCGCGGAGCTGAAGGAGGTCTACGACGAGTACCCGAGCCACCCCGACGGCTTCACCGCCTGGCAGGCGAAACGCGACGCGGTGATGGACGAGGTCTACGCGATCACCGGTGCGGAGCCGAAGTACTGAGCCGTTTTCGTCCCGTTCGTCTCGCCGTCCCGCTCCCTTCCTTCCACGACCGTTCGACCCGTATGGTCACTCCTCAGCCA
>SKXI01000207.1 GCA_007128515.1 Halococcaceae archaeon
ACCTCGACTCGGCCCTCGGGATCGATCGCGTCGAGCTGGTCGGAGTATCCACACGAGTAGACCGGCGGCTGGGTGTTCTCGCAGTCGGGGTGGACGAGCGCGAGCTCGTAGTAGTTCGTGTTCCGGGTAGCGGCGATGCAGTGGCGGTGTGCCGGTCCGGGTGCGTGGAACTCGACGTCGAGACCGAGACCCTCCGCGATCCGCGCGCGCTTCATCGCGCCGGTGATCCCGCCGTCGTACTCGGGGTCGGCGCGGGCGAAGTCGGTCGCGCCGTTCGCGAGGAAGTCGGCGTACGGCTCGAGCCCGCGGACGTGTTCGGTGAGCAACAGCGGCGTCTCGATCGATTCCCGGAGCTTGCGGTGGGCGTGCTGGCTGATCCCGCCGTCCCTGTACGGGTCCTCGTACCAGAAGAAGCCCGCCTCGTCGCAGGCCGTCCCCACTTTCAGTGCGTCTGCGAACGTCTCGTACTCGCAGGCCGGGTCGCACATCAGGTCCATCTCCCCTCCGACCCGCTCGCCGACCGCCTGCACGGTCGCCACCTCCCGGTCGATATCGCGGGCCTCGTCGCCCCCGCCCCAGCCGTGGATCTTGAACGCCGGGTAGCCCATCTCGAGACACTCCTCGGCGAAGTCGGCGAACGCCTCGGGCGAGTCGAGCCCGCCGTTCTCGTCGCCGTGGTACGTCGAGGCGTACGCCGGGAACGCCGTGCGGTAGGTGCCCAGGAGCTCGTGGATCGGCGCGTCGTAGTACTTCCCGGCGAGGTCCCAGAGCGCGACGTCGACGGGTCCGATCCCCATCCGGTCGTACTTCCTGAGCGCGCGTTTCACCTCGCTCCAGTGGCGCTCGCGCTCGAGCGGGTTCCGCCCGACGAGGTACTTCGCGTACGTCTCGATCTGGTCCGGCGCGGTGGAGGTGACCAGCACGTACTCACCGGTCACGCCCGCGTCGGTCTCGACTCTGAGCGCGAGCTGGGAGGTCTCGAGCGTGTTGCCCGGCTCGTAGACGAGGTTGAAGCCATACCCATCAGTACCGAGATCGGCCAGTTCGTAGGCGAACTCCGTGAGCTCGATCCGGGTGATCGACGGTGCCATGGCCCACCCTCCGCTCCCGGTCCCAAAAAGACGGCGATCGGTTCGGGATCGACCGGTCCGCTCGGTACGGGGTCGACCGACGTTCGCACCAAGCTTCTTGTCGGACGGCTCCGATCTCACGGTCGCCATGGAGATCACCGACGTGCGCGTCACGAAGCTCGGGGTCGAGCTCGAGGAGCCGAAACGGACGTCCGCCGGCCGCGAGTTCGACTTCCGGCCGGCGGCGATCGTGACCGTCGAGACGGACGAGGGCGTGACCGGGATCGGCGAGGGCTACGGGCCGAACCCGCACGTGGTGGAGACGGTCGTCGAGGAGAAGTACCGGCCGCGACTCCTCGGCGAGGACCCACGCGACCGCGAGCGGCTCTGGGACGACATGCTGATCCTCGACACCTACTGGGACCGGAAGGGACAGGGAGTGGCAGCGGCCAGCGGCGTCGACATGGCGCTGTGGGACCTCGCCGGGAAGTACTACGACGAGCCGCTGTACCGGCTGCTCGGCGGGGACGTCGGCGGCGAGGGGAGCGTGGAAGCCTACGCGTCGGACCTGTTCTGGGACGACCCCGAAGTGATGGCAGAGCGCGCCGGGGGGTACGCCGACCGCGGCTTCTCGGCGGTGAAGGCACACCTCGGGCGTGGGCTCGAGGCCGACGAACGGCGCGTCGAGGCGATGACCGAGGCGATCGGCGACGCCCACCTGATGGTCGATGTGAACTGCGGCTACGAACGGGCCGACGCGCTCCGCGTGGGGAAGATGCTCGACCGGCACGGCGTCTACTGGTACGAGGAGCCCCTCTCGCCGTACGACGTCGAGGGCCACGCACACCTCCGTCGGAAGCTCGACACGCCGATCGCGACCGGCGAGAACGAGTACACGAAGTGGGGCTTCAGGGAGCTGTTCGAGGCCGGCGCTGTCGACTACGCGATGCCCGACGCGATGCGCTGTGGCGGGATCACCGAGACGAAGAAGATCTGTGCGACCGCGGCGGCGTTCAACGTGACCTGTACACCCCACAGCTACACGACCGGCGTCGGGCTGCTGGCGACGCTGCACCTCCTCGCGAGCACGCCGAACTGCGAGTGGCTCGAGTTCGACGTCACGGAGTTCCCGCTGCTCGAGGCGGTCTACGCGGAGCCGCTCGAGGTCAGCGACGGACGGGTCTCGCTACCCACGACGCCGGGGCTGGGCGTCGAACTCACCGAGGAGGTCGTCGACGAGTACGGGATCGAGTGATCGAGCGCCGAAGCGCCAGTGGGAGAGCGATCGGACGGCGCCGACGGCGGTCGGCCGACCGGGACGGGGCGACCGACGCGTCGGACTACGGGTGGATCGTCGCCCGGTACGCCTCGCCGGAGGCCTGCTTCTCGAACGCGTCGGCCGCCTCGTCCAGTCCGGCCCGGTGGTTGAACAGTTCCGCGAACGGGAACCGGTCGCCGTGACGATCGAGCAGCGAGAGCGCCGTCCCGAACTGCGTCGGCGGGTAGACGTAGCTGCTAGCGACGCTCACGTCGTTCTGGACGATGTCGGTCGGATTGATCGACACCTCGCCGGCGTCGGCGAAGTGACCCACCTCGACGAGCGTCCCGCCGTTCCTCGGCATCGCGAGCCCCTGGGCGAACGCCGCGGGCTGGCCGACCGCCTCGACGACGAGGTCCGGGCCGACGCCGCCCGGCGTCGCCGCCTTCACCGCTCGGATCAGCTCCTCGTCACCGTCGTACTCGCGGAGGTCGATCGTTTCGGTCGCGCCGAACGCCCTGGCGAGTTCGAGCCGCTCCTCGATCAGGTCGACCGAGATCACTCTGTCCGCGCCCGCCGCGGTCGCCGCGGCGACGGTGAGCAGGCCGATCGGGCCGGCACCCTGTACGGCGACGGTCTGTCCGAGGCCGAACCCCTCCCGAGCGCTCGGGACGCCGGGCAGATAGCCGCGTTCGAGCGCGTGCGAGGCGACAGCAAGTGGTTCGACCAGGGCACCGAGTTCGACGTCCATCCCGTCGGGGAGCCGGTAAACGTCAGCCTCGGACTCGACGACGACGTACTCGCCCATCCCGCCGTGGAGCCCCGGTCCCTCCTCGACGCTTCGGAAGCCGTAGACGACCCGTTCGGTACACGCGGTCGGCCTGGCGGGAACGTTCGTACAGTACCAGCAGTCGCCGCAGGCCCGCCCGGGCACGACCGTCACCGCGTCGCCCTCGGATATCTCGTGTCCGGCCGCGTCGGTCTCGACGTCCTCGCCGGCCTCGACGACGGCGCCCGAGAACTCGTGGCCGGGGACGACCGGGAACTCGAGCGCCATCCCGCCGCCGTTCATGTGGACGTCCGTCCCGCAGACGCCCGAGAGTTCGACCTCGACGAGCAGTTCGCCGGGACCGATCTCGGGGACGTCGATCTCCCGCACCGCGAGGCTGCCGGGCTCCTCCATGACGAGCGTTCTCGATCGCATGCGAATCGAGTTCGAGAGGCGACCGAGGTATAGGTGTCGGTCGGTGCCACGGGACTCGCCTCGGTCGGGACCTGTGATACGGACCGCCGTCGCTGTTTGCCGCCCGGACCGAAACGCGGGTACTCGTCTGCCCGGGAGGACCGACAGGGGTCCGTATGAGGGGTCGGACGTTACTGGATCACGTCGTGTTCGAGGACGCCGACGCCCTCGATCTCGACTTCGACCCGGTCGCCGTCGGAGAGCGCCCCGACGCCGGCGGGTGTCCCGGTCGAGATCACGTCGCCCGGCTCGAGCGTCATGTACGTCGTGATCTCCGCTACGAGCTCCGGCACCGAGAAGATGAACTCCGAGATCGAGGAGTCCTGTTTCGTCTCGCCGTTCACGCGCAGTTCGATCGCCGCGTCGTCGGGGACCTCGTCGGGGCTCGCGATCGCCGGCCCCATCGGCGCGGCGCCGTCGAAGGCCTTCCCGCGGACCCAGTTCTGTTCGACCTCCTGGTCGTCGCGGTTCGAGACGTCGTTCACGCAGGTGTAGCCGGCGACGACGTCCATCGCATCGCCCTCGGGGACGTCCTTGCACTGCTCGCCGATCACGACGCCGAACTCCGCCTCCCAGTCGACGCGGTCTTTCCCAGCCGGGAGCCGCACCGTGTCGTTCGGCCCGGCGACCGTGTTCGGCCCCTTGAGGAACAGGAGCGGTCGATCCGGGACCTCCATCCCCGCCTCCTCGGCGTGGTCGGCGTAGTTGAGCCCGACGCAGACGATCTTGGTGGGCTCGCAGGGCGCGAGGAGGTCGACCTCCTCGAGGTCGTACGTCTCGGCACCGAAGCTGACGGTGCCCGCTCCGAGCTCGCCGGTCCGGACGCTGCCCGCGGGGTCGCTGAATCGAACCGTGTGCATACCGGAGTGCCTCGGAGCAGGGTGTTAACCGTTGCGACCGCGGCCGGCCGCGTGGTCCCCGAGCGAG
>SKXI01000070.1 GCA_007128515.1 Halococcaceae archaeon
CGACCCGGGGGTCGTGATCGCCCCGGGTGTGACCGACGCGGCGTGCATCGGGCCCGCGACCGGGCTGCCGACGATCGTCGAGTACGGCCCCGCGGGAGCGCTGTCGCACGAACCGCTCGAGTTCGTCGAGCGCCAGTCGGTGATCGCCGGGAGCGAGGCGATGGCCGAGCTCACGGTCAGGCAGCTCGGGCTCGCGTAGACCGTGGCCTCGGGCCGCCTCGCAGCCGCCGAACGATCAGAGGTCGTACAGACGGATCGCGTTCTCCCGGAGGACGTTCTCCGCGGCCGCCTCGGCGTACGACCCGGTGACGATGCCGCTCCCGACCAGACGTTCGAGGACCGCCGCGAGCGCCTCGCGGAACCGACGTGCAGCGAGCACGTAGAGTTCGGGCGTCGAGAACGCGTCGCTGCCGTAACAGAGCTTCGTCGTCGGGGCGAGTTCGAGCGCCGTCGAGAGCACGCGCTCGGCGCCGTGGGCGGCGAACGGGATCGCGAGCGAGGCGTCCAGATGGACGTTCGGGTAGGTCGCGGTGAGGTAGCCGGCCTCGCCGACGGAGGGGTAGCCCGCGTGGAGCAGGACGATCGGCGTTTCGGGGTGGGCCTCGATACACTCGACGAGCAGCGTCGGATCGACGTACCGCGGGTGGGCGTCCGGGTCGCCGAAGCCGGTGTGGAACTGGACCGGGGCCCCACGCTCGCCCGCGATCCCGAGCGCGCGGTGGAGCAGGTAATCCAGCAGCGTCGGGTGCTCGATCCGGCCGTTCCAGTCGGCTCGAACGGCCTCGAACGCGGCCCGGGCGTCCGCACGATCGGGCGCCCCGACGTCGAGCCCGCGGCGGTAGGCGGCGATCGTCTTCAGCGCGACGTGCTCGCCGTCGAGCGCCTCCTCGATCCGGTTCTCGAACGCCGCCTCGAACTCGTCGAACGCACGGTGCTCGTCGAGTAGCTCCTCGATCAGGGGTTCGAGGCGCAACAGCGGGTGGACCTCGGCGTCGGTGTACTCCCGGAACTCGGCGGGCGAGAGGTCGGGAAAGCCGTCGTCCGCGAGGATCCGCTCCGTCCCCGTCTCCGCGATGCACTCGCGGGTGTACGAGGGGAGGTCGACCGACGCACGTCGTTCGAGCAACGTCCGCTCGTCGTCCGGACCGGCGTCGAACCGCTCGGCCAGCACGCCGAGCGCCGCCCGGTAGTTGAGCGTGTTCCGCGCGTCGCGGGTCGCGAGCTCCCCTTCGGTGAAGTACTGCGCGAACCCCTCTCGAACGGTCCCGCCGGAGAGCGGTTCGACCGGGTGCGCGTGGCCGTCGACGAGCGGCGTTCGCATGACGGTCTCCCTGATCGTCATGGCGAACAGGTCTCCGCGCGGGGAAATGGGTGTTCCGGCGACGGACGGTTCGCCACCGACGTCGAGGACGGTCGGGGCCCGGATCGGACCGTTCCTCACCCGTCGTCGCCCAGGTGGACGACCGCGCGGGAGTCGCCCGACCTGCGGAGCTCTCTCCGGGTAGCTCGCCGGCCGCTCTGAGGCCTCCCGGTCGACGTCGGTCTCCGTCGCGCGGACGAGGTCGGTCCGCTCGTGTGGGGAAGTCTGGTCGGTCCGCTCGTGTGCGGAGGTCTCGGGGCCCCCGTGCATCACGAGCGGAACCGTCGAACGACCGGTACCGTTTATTCCCGACCGCACGAACCACGCCCATGGAGAGCCGTTCTATCGCTGACCTCGGTCCGGCCGACCGCCGTGGCTTCTTCGAGCGCGACGCGGGCGTCGAGGCGGTCCGGGGGGACGTCCGGGAGATCGTCGAGCGCGTGCGGGAGGAGGGAGACGTCGCGGTGCGCGAGTTCAGCCGGGAGTTCGACGGTGTCGAGGTCGGAAACCTCGATATCACGGTCGAGGCCGAACGCGCCTACGAGGCGATCGACGCCGAGGTCAGAGAGGCTATCGAGGCGGCGATCGGAAACGTCCGGGAGTTCCACGAGTCTCAGGTGCGAGCGGACTGGCGCGAGGCGTTCGGCCGGGGGCGCGAACTCGGCCGGCGGTTCCGCCCGCTCGAGCGCGTCGGGGCGTACGTCCCGGGCGGGACCGCGGCCTACCCATCGAGTGCGATCATGACGGTCGTCCCCGCGACGGTCGCGGGCGTCGATCACGTCTCGGTGGCGACCCCACCGGCGGATCGGATGAACCCCGTCACGCTCGCCGCGATCTCGGCCGCCGGTGCGGACGCGGTCTACAGCGTCGGCGGCGCACAGGCGATCGCCGCGCTCGCCTACGGCACCGAGAGCGTGACGGCCGTCGAGAAGGTCGTCGGTCCCGGAAACAAGTGGGTGACGGCCGCGAAGGCCGAGGTGCGAGAGAACTGCGAGATCGACTTCCTCGCGGGGCCGAGCGAGCTGCTCGTGATCTGTGACGAGACCGCCGACCCGGGCTTCGTCGCGGCGGACGTCCTCGCCCAGGCCGAACACGACCCGGAGGCATCGGTGGTCGTCGCGACCGACGACGAGGCGACGGCAGAGGCGGTCTGCGAGGCGATCGACGAGCAGGTCGAGGGTCGCGAGCGCGAGGGAACGATCCGCGAGGCGCTGGCCCACGACGCGAGCGGCGTCCTCGTGGGACGGTCGATGAGCGAGGCGATCGCGTTCGCCGAGGCGTACGCCGCCGAACACCTCTCGATCCAGGCCGGCAAGGACGAGGAGATCCTCGACCGGATCGACAGCGCGGGAAGCGTCTTCCTGGGTCCGCACACGCCGGTCGCGGCGGGCGACTACGCCAGCGGCACGAACCACGTCCTCCCGACGAACGGGCGTGCACGGGTCACCGGTGGGCTCTCTGTCGATCACTTCGTCCGGTCGACGACCGTCCAGCGCCTCTCGCGCGAGGGGCTCGACGACCTCTCCGGGACGGTGGAGACGCTCGCCCGGGCGGAGGGCCTCGAGGCCCACGCCGAGAGCGTCTCGATCAGGCTCCGGGACGCCAGCGTGGTGAACCCCGATGCGGATCCGAAAGAGAGCCTCGGGGAGTGATACGGACCGCTGTGAGTCGTTTCCGGCGCAATCGCGACCCGTCCGCGGTTGCACAGGCAAACAGTTACAGCAGTCCGTACGATAGGGACCGCCGTCGCCACCCGGATCCCTCGGGCACACCCGTCACCGGTGTCGTTCGATTCGCGATCGAGGACCGACGGGATCCTCCGGCGATCCCGACGAGTCGCCCACCGGCGTTAGTGTTAACCCCTCGGGCGAGAAACGGACTCCCATGAGCACAGAGAGCGCCTCGGGAACCGAGACGCGGATCGAGGTGACACCGATCGCAGCGGAGCAGGCCCTCGACCTCTTGGAGAGCGAAGGCCTCGACGTCGGGGAGGCCGGCCTGCGCCTGTTCGTCCAGCAGGGTGGCTGTGCGGGTCTCTCCTACGGGATGCGCTTCGACACCGAACCGGAAGACGACGACACGATCTTCGAGCACCACGACCTCCGGGTGTTCGTCGATCCGGCCAGCATGCGCTACATCGGCGGCAGCGTGCTCGACTTCGAGGGCGGGCTGCAGGGCGCGGGCTTCCACGTCGAGAACCCGAACGTCGTCAGCGAGTGCGGCTGCGGCGAGTCCTTCAGGACCTGATCGCCGAGAGTACTGTCTGCCAGAAGACCCTTCTCGTCGTGTTCGAAACCGGGCGATATGTCAGCCCACGCGATACTGCAGTCCGGCGCGGCCGGCGCGGTCGTCCTGCTCTGGCTGTTGCTCACGGTCGCCTATCTCGCGGTGGTGGTCTGGATCTACTCCGACGCCGAACGGCACAGCAGCCACCCGGCGTTCCTCTGGGCGATCGTCGTCTTCCTCGCCCCGCTGCTGGGGATCGTCCTCTATTTCATCCTGGGACGCGACCGGGTCTGAGCGGCGTCTCGCTCCCGGACCGGCCCGCCTTTCCCCGTGTCCGAGACCGTCGCGATCCCGATTCGACGCGTTCGCCGACCGCTCCCGTTCGCCCTACCGACCCCGTCTCCCCTTCGTCTGCCTGTAGTCCCGCCCCAGCAGGTTCGAGAACGCCTCCAGGAACGCCTGGACCTCGTCGTCGCTCGCCTCGGCGGGGTGGATCATCGGTACGATCTCGAAGCCCCGTCCGCGGATCTCGGTCGCGTGGTCGGTCGCGAGGTCGATCTCGCTCGCCGGCGTCGTCGTGTACTCCTCGGCGAGTTCGGCGAGCGCCCGCTCGCCGACCGGCACCAGGATCTCGGGGTTGATCATCCGGATCTCGGCGTTCAGAAACGGCTCGCAGGTGTCGATCTCCTCGTCGGCCGGCGGCCGCTCCGGATCGCGACAGCGCGTGAGGTTCGTGAGGTAGACGTTCTCCAGGTCGGGTTCCTCGTCCCGTTCCTGGTGGGCGAACCCGAGCGCGCGCAACACCTCCTGGAACGCTTCGTCCTCCTCGCCGCCGTAGAACGGTATTCCGGACTCGTCCGCGCCGGTGGAGGGCCGTTCGCCGACGAAGAGGAACTC
>SKXI01000266.1 GCA_007128515.1 Halococcaceae archaeon
GCGGGATGTCCGTCCCCGGGTTCAGCTGGAGGTGCATGTGCCGGTCGGTGCCCTCGATGTCGAACGTCCGGGTCGTCTTGTTCGCGTGCGGGTCGACCTGGATCACCGTCGCGCCCTCGAGGACCGCCTGTCGGAAGTAGACGCTGTTGGCGATCGGGTGCTGTTCGGCCGGGTTCGCCCCGTGGATCCAGAAGAGGTCGCCCGCCTCCCGGAGGTCCGCCATGCTGTTGGTCATCGCGCCCGCGCCGAGGCTGGTTCGCAGCGCCCAGACGGTCGAGGCGTGACACATCCGCGTGCAGTTGTCGACGTTGTTCGTCCCGTACCGCCGCGCGAGCTTCTGCAGCAGGTAGTTCTCCTCGTTCATCGTCTTCGAGGAGCCGTAAAAGCCCGTGGCGTCCGGACCGTGTTCGTCCCGGATCCGCTGTAGCTCGCCGACGATCAGGTCGTACGCTTCCTCCCAGCTCGCCTCGCGGAACTCGCCGTCCTCTCTGATCAGCGGCTCCGTGAGCCGGTCCTCGTGGTCGACGACCTGCGTCGCCGCGCCGCCTTTGATGCAGATCTTGCCCTCGTTGACCGGCGCCTCGCCCCACGGCATGAAGCGCATGTCGCCGGGCTCCTCGCCGGGCTTGACCTGGATCCCACAGCCCACGCCGCAGTACGGACAGATCGTCTTCACCGGCTCCTGCTCCTCACTGGCCATCGCCGCTCACCCCGTGATACGAACTCATCACCTACTGACGACGGGCAGGGAGCACTTTACGCTTGCGAGATGCTCACTAACGATCATATCAGACAGATTTGGAAAAACGTTCAGGCGTTCGCCACGCTCACTCGGGTATGGAGCTCACCCGATCGCTCGTCGAGGAGAGAGCCGCCGAGTACGACGAGGAGGAGCCGTTCGTCCCCGTCGAAGAGGAGAACGTCGAGACGCTTCCCGGGGCGTTCAGGGAGGGGGAGTTCGGCTTCCGCGACGCCGAGTGGGTCGTCCAGTGGTTCTACCGGCGGCCCTCCGGGACGTACTCGAACCGCGAACAGCGAGAGCGTGAAGGACGGTTCGCCGAGAACGACCGCCAGGCGGTCCGACGAGCGGTGATCGACGCCGCGACCGGGGGGAGCGTCGCCGAGCGGATCGACCGACTGCGGGAACTGGACGGGGTCGACCTCCCGGTCGCCTCGGCGTTCCTCTTCTTCTCCGATACCGACCGGTACATCGTGGTCGGGCCGCGGGAGTGGGGTGTCCTCGAGTCGGCGGGCGAGATCGAGGGAGCGTACCCCGATCCGCCCGATCTCTCCGAGTACGAGCGCTATCTCGACCGCTGTCGGACGCTCTCCGACCGGTTCGGCTGCGACATGTGGACGCTGTATCGGGCGCTCTGGCGGATTTGCGACCAGGAGGCGAACTAACGGCCTCCCGGACGGGCCTACGGTCCCCGTGGAGCGTCGCCGCCGTGGGCGTCCCGATCCGTTCGCGTGGAGCGTCGCCGCCGTGGGCGTCCCGATCCGTTCGTGTTACGTCTCGGGCACGTCCGGGACCGAGATACGACGGGCGTCGGTCACCGTTCCGGTCGTTCGCGTCTCCGTCGCCGACCCTTCGATCCCCTCGACCTGGCGAAGCGCCGACCCCGGTTCGAGGGCTCCGCCTGTCGGTCGTACTCGCCTCCCGGATCCAGCCCGTCGGCCAGTCGTTCGAGGTACCGATCGATCCCCCGAATCCGATCCACCCTCTGGACGACCGGAGGTCTCGTCTCTACCACGGTACCCGTCCGCCTCTACCGGGGAACGGACCGTTACTCGAACGGGTCCTGGAGGACGATCGTCTGCTCGCGACCCGGACCGACGCCGACGGCGTAGATCGGCGCGTCGAGCTCTCCGCTCACGTACTCCAGATACGTCCTCGCGTTCTCCGGGATCGCGTCGTAGCCCTCGGTCGCGACCTCGCTCCAGTCCGCCTCGGGCCACCCGTCGAACGTGCGGTAGTTCACCTCGCAGCGAGCCCACCGCTCGCTCGTCGACGGGAGCGTCAGGATTTCGTCCCCGTCGAGCGTGTACGAGTGACCCACCTCGACCTCCTCCAGCCCGGCCAGCACGTCGACGTGCCCGATCACGATCCCGGTGAACCCGCTGACGCGGGCGGCGTGTCGCAACATCGGCAGGTCGAGCCAGCCGACGCGGCGCGGACGACCCGTCACGGTGCCGTACTCGCCTCCCTCGTCTCGGATGTACGTGGCGAGGTCGGACTGCCCGGGGCGGCCGCCGTCCTCGGGGGTCTGCCCCTCGACGGAGCCGAGTTCCGTCGGGAGCCGGCCGGTGCCGACGCGGGTGAGATACGCCTTCACGACGCCGATCACCTCGCCACGGCCGACGACCGTCGGGCCGACGCCGGTGCCGGTCGCGGCGTACCCGCCCGTCGGGTTCGAGGAGGTGACGTACGGGTAGTCGCCGTGGTCGATGTCGATGAGGGTCCCCTGTGCGCCCTCGAACATCACGTTCTCACCCGCGTCGATCCGCTCGGTGAGGTAGGCCCCGGCGTTCACCGTCATCCCCTCGTCTTCGAGGCGCTCACCGTACCCCCGTGCGAGCGCGAACAGCGTCTCGTAGTCGAACGAATCGCCGAACGTGGCGGGGTCTACCCCGTACACCGACTCGCAGAGCGTCCGTTTCTGCGGGAGGACGTACGAGAGCTTTCTGTCGAGCGCCTCGGGGTCGAGCAGGTCGCCGATCCGGATGCCGCGACGGCCGACCTTGTCCTCGTAGGTGGGACCGATCCCCTTCCCGGTCGTGCCGGCGGCGAGGTCCGAATCGGACTTCGCGTCCTCTTCGATCCCGTCGAGCGCCCGGTGGTACGGCATGATCACGTGTGCGCGCTCTGCGACGTTGACCCGTGGATCGAGCCCTCGCTCCCGCAGTTCGTCGATCTCCGAGAAGAGCGTCTCGGGGTTGACCACGCAGCCGTTTCCGAGCACGCCCACCTTCCCACGGACCGCGCCGCTCGGAACGAGCGAGAGCTTGTACTCCTCGTCCCCGAGGACGACGGTGTGGCCGGCGTTGTCGCCGCCCTGGTACCGGGCGACGACGTCCGCACGGTCGCCGTAGAGGTCGACGACCCCGCCCTTTCCCTCGTCGCCGAGCTGGGAGCCGACGATGGTAACGGTCATGGAGCCGAGTTCTGTAGCCGGCGCTAAACCGGTTGCGATCGGTTCCCGGGACCGGAACGATTAGTACGGGCCCACCCCAAGACGAAGGTAGAGGCGGGTTTTGCGGCGTGGGGGGCAACGTTTAAAACGGAAGGAAGACAAGTTAGCAAGTGCCATGATAGACCGGCTTGAGAAGGAAGTCGACATGCTCGAACGACACCTGCAGGTACTGAAGATGGTCATCGAGAACGAGCCGATCGGGATCGTGAAGATGTCGAACGAGACCGGGTATCCCCACCACAAGGTCCGCTACTCGCTTCGCGTCCTCGAAGAGGAGAACCTCATCGAACCCTCCAGCCAGGGTGCGATCACCACCGAGCGAACCGAGGAGTTCGTCAACGACCTCGATGGAAAACTCGACGGGACGATCGACACGCTCGAGGGGATGAAGATCGACAGCATCGCGGAGATCCAGTCCTAGAGCTCCGGTAGCGTCAGTTCGAACCCGCCGGCTCGCGCCTCGACCAGACAGAGGTGATAGCCACGTCTCCGCGAGAGCCGGACGTAGCTCTCCCTGGAGCCGCCTTTCAGGAGCCCCGATCGCGTCGCCTCGTCCGCTAGTTCCAGCGCCTCGGGATCGAAGAAGCTCGTCGTCACCGCCATCGCACCCGAGAGGGCTTCCTCGTTCTCCGCGATGGTGCTCGCGGACTGGACGAGCGAGGTCACCGGTTCGACGCCCGCCGGCTCGCGGCCCTCGTGGAGGTCCGCGACGAGAATCGGTTCGCCCATGCGGTCGCGCAGGACGACGTCGAACCCCTCGCTCTCGCCCTCCTCGCCCTCACCCGGGTCGATCGACCCCCGAAGCTCCGCGCGATCGACCCCCGAGAGCGCCTCGGCGAGCGCGGAGAGCTCGCCCGCCCGCCCGCTCTCGTGTATCTCCGCGAGGAGGTCGCCGACGAGCCACTCGACGAACCGGTACTCGATCGTCCCCGCGAGGAACTCCGAGAACGGGTCGCCACCCACCGAGACCGCCTCCGCGTCGAAGCGCGTGTGCGTCGAGAGGTGGAGGTTCTCGATCAGCGCGTCGCGCTCGGCGTCGCCCGCGTGGACGTCCGAGAGGGTCGGTGCCCGTTTCGAGTCGTACCGGACGAACAGGTCGGTCCCCGAGAGCGCCGTCTCCGGGTCGATCGACCGACGTTCGTCGTGCGTCGGCTCCGTTGTCGATCCCTCGCGCTCGATCCGATCCAGCCGCTCGCGGAGGTCGGCGACGGTCTCGCGTAGCCGTTCGGCCTCGCGCGCGAGCGCGTCGCGTTCCTCACGGACGGATTCGAGCGTCTCGCGGGATCC
>SKXI01000006.1 GCA_007128515.1 Halococcaceae archaeon
AGACGGGCGCACGGGTCGAGGGGATCGGGATCGACGACGGCACGGTCGACTCGCTGACCGTCGAGGGGGCCGATGGGAGCGAGACCCACCCCGTCGACGGCGTCGTCGTCGCGACGATGCCCGACGTCTTGGAGTCGCTGGTCGGCTACGGGACAGAGCTCGAGTTCCAGGGGACGATCTGTTCGCTCTACTCGCTGTCGGAGCCGCTTACGGGAACCTACTGGCTCAACGTGCCAGAAGAAGCGCCGTTCGGCGCGCTGATCGAGCACACGGAGTTCGTATCCCAAGAACGCTACGGTGGCGAACACCTGCTCTACGTCGCGCGGTACGTCCAGTCGACCGAGGAGGACGTGTGGACGATGGACGATAGCGAGGTCGAAGCGCTCTGGACGGAGGGGATAACCGACCTCTTCCCGGAGTTCGATCCGGAGACGATACAGTGGGTGCGGACGGCTCGAGAGCCCAGAACGGCGCCGATCTACACGTGTGGCTATCTGGAAGAGGTGATACCGTACGACCTCTCGTCGGTCGCCGGGGGGCTCACCTACGCGGGGATGGCCTCACGGGCGCAGTACCCCGAACGGAGCCTCGACGGCGGGGTCGTCGCCGGCTTCGCCTGTGCGGACCTGGCCTCCGAGCGATCATCGGTCGGGGACCGGGGGTGATACTATCGGCTGTACATCGTTGGGTGACCGAACGCGAGCGACGACGGCCGGTCGACCGCTCATGTGGTCGGACCTCACCTGGTGTCGGTGGTCACTGGTGCAGGTCGACTACCACCGGTACCCAGCCACGCCCGTCCGTATTACACCGCTGGGTTCCGGAGTTCCAGACCGGGTATCCGTTCGAAGTCGGTGTCGGTCGCGACGAGCGCCACGTCCTGCTACCGTGCGACACCGGCGATCAGGACGTCACCGAGGTTGATCGGTTCTCCCCGCTCGCTCAGAGCCGTGTCGATTCGAGCGGCCTCACGGGCCGCTCCGTCGTCGAACGGGAGTGGAGCGGCGAAATCGAGATCGGACGCGACAGTGGCTATGTCCGTCGTCGGTGCGTCCGAGAGCAACGCTCCGACGTACAACTCGAACAGCGCGACGGTCGGAATCCCTACGGAGCCGGTATGGCGTTTCATGAACTCGCCCGCGAACGGCTCACCGTGCCAGTAGTCGATCACGAAACTACTGTCCAGACAGATCATCGTGGCGTCTCCTGAGATCGGTGTCGAGACGCTCGCTCACGGCCTCGACGCTCTCGGCGATGTTCGTCCCGGCGTACTTCCCGAAGCTCTTGAGCGTGTCCGGACGGTCGGGATCTCGTCCCTCTCGCACCCACCAGACGACTGAACGAGCACCCACCGTCTTCCGAGCGACGATCCCGCGTTCTTCGAGATCGGAGAGCCGTTCACGGACGGCCCGTCGGCCGATCGGCAGTTCCTCCGCGAGATCGCTCGTCGTCACGACCGGATCGGAGGTGCGTTCGAACACCTCGAGGATCTCCTCGTCGGAAACCGTGTGAGTGTATCGCCCGCCCTCCTCACGATCGGAGTCGGACATACGATCACGTACGGCCAGGGCGGCCATAGATGTTTCCCACGTGCGAACTGGTGAGACGATTCGGCTCCCGCGAAGGACGCCATTTCGAGGGATCGGTTTCTGTCGGCGGTCCGTTCGCTCTCTCGATCGATTCCGCGATCAGTCCGCGTTCGCGCCCTCGTCGACCTCCTCCTCGCTCACCCCGGGTGCGTCGGCGACGCTCACCTCGGGTTCGGGACCGTCGCCGCCGACGACCGTCTCACCCTCACCGGTCACGACGTAAACGTCGTCGGCGAAGCCGGCGATGGCGTTCTCGTAGGCGCCCTTGTCGCGCTTCTCCGGCGTTTCGGGTGCCTCGGCGATCCCCTCCGGGGGACGGAACTTCCCGAGCGGGTCGTCGATCGTGATGTCGTACTCGGTGAAGAACTCGTCGTAGCGGCGGTAGTGGTCCTCGAACTCGTCCGCTGGAATCTCCATCATCTCGGTCCAGCCGTGGTTGAAGAAGTCGAAGTTCGCCTGGAGGTGGGTGATCTCCCTGGCCTCCGCTTCGGAGTAGTCGGCTTCCAGCGCCGCGACGTAGGTGTCCATCGTCGCGTCGAAGAAGTCGTCGAGGTGGTCTCTTCGCTCCTCTCGCCGCTCCTCGTCGGCCTTCCCGAGGAAGATCTTGGTGTGCATCTTCACCAGCCCGTAGTTCGCGACGGAGCTGATTCCCGGCGTGGTGAGCGCCTTCTTCGCCGCCCAGTGCCGCGGGTTCTGGTGGATCTTCATCGGTTCGTGAGAGGGACGCGACGGCCTTGAACGTCCCGCTCCGGGTGCGAGGACGGTCGGGGTCTTCCCGGCGCTCTTCCCGGATCGGGTATCGGCGAATAACGGTCACGACCGCCCGTACGAGAAACCATATATCGGATCGCCTCCCTACACCTCTCCGTGGCCACGAAGCGAGATCGGCGCGAACGGCCCTCGGAGTTCGACCTCGACCGGCTCACACGAGCGCGACGTCGGTTCTGGCCCGCCGTCGACGGCGCGCTGGAGCGGGTCGGCGGCTACGCCCAGTGCGTGATGCACCCCTCGGAGTACGTGGGTCGCGTCGAGCGGGAGTTCCCGGCGTTCGCGACCGATCTCAGGGGGATGGGCTTTCACCGCGAGCCGATCGCCGCGCTGAAAGTCCACGCCGACGGGCGCGCCTCGGCCGGAAGCTGGGTCAAACGCGCCTCGACGTTCGCCGACGAGCAGCTCCACGTGACGCTGTTCGATCCAGGTAATGGAGTCGAGGTCTGTGCCCACTGGGAGTACTCCTGGCTCACCCACCCGATCAAACACTACAGAGGGGTCGGCTGGGACACCGACCGCGGGGTGCGGACGATGCGCGACCTGCTCTCGCGCAACGGGATCGCCTACCTCGTCGACTGATCGGAAGGCTCCTATCTCCGGCGAGTGACAACGCCGCATGGTCGAGACCGTCACCGTCTTCACGGACCTCTACCGGCCGACGATCAACGGTGTGACCTACGCGATCGACCTCTGGCGCGACCGGTGGCGCGAGCGGGGACGGATGCCCGTCGTCTTCCCCCGGATCGACGACTACGAGCCGGGCCCGGACGAGTTCCCGGTCAGGAGCCTCCAGGCGCCCCTCTACGAACAGTACCGCCTCGGGCTGCCGCCGATCCCGCGGGGACTGCCCGAGCCCGACCTCGTCCACGCACACACGCCGTTCTCGCTCGGTGTCGCGGGGCTGCGCTACGCCAGGGGGAAGGGGGTCCCGCTGGTCGCCTCCTACCACACGATGCTCGGCGAGCGCACGGAGACCAAGGTCGCGGGAGAGGCGCTCGCGACCGGGCTCTGGTTCGCCTGCCGCCGGTACGAACGCTGGTTCTTCGAGGAGGCCGACCTCGTGATCACGCCCACGTCGTACACCCGCGACTACCTCAGGGAGGAGGTCGGGATCGAGTCCGAGATCGCCGTGCTCTCGAACGGCGTCGACACCGACTTCTTCGCCCCCACCGATCCGTCCGGCTTCCGGGGGCGTCACGGACTCGACGACGCGGGGACGCTCGTCGGCTACACCGGTCGACACAGTGCGGAGAAGAACTTAGCGGAGCTGATCGACGCCGCCGCCGGGACCGAGCACACGCTCGTGCTGGGCGGTGACGGCCCCGAACGCGACGCCCTCGAGCGCCACGCCCGGGAGCGTGGCGTCGACGCCCGATTCCTCGGCTTCGTAGAGCGCGAGGAACTCCCCGCCTTCTACTCCGCGATCGACGTCTTCGCCTTCCCGAGCCCGACGGAGACGCAGGGGCTGGTCGCGATGGAGGCGGCCGCCTGCGGGACGCCGACCGTCGCCGTCGACGCGGGCGCGCTCTCCGACACCGTCCTCGAGGGGGAGACCGGCTACCACTACCCACAGGGCGACGTCGAGGCGTTCAGCCGGGCGATCGAGCGCGTGCTCGCCGACCGCGAGCGGCTCTCGGACCTCTGTCTACGTCGTCGGGAGATGCTCTCGGTCGAGCACTCGATCGAACGGCTCGCGGCGCTGTACGACTCCGTCGTGGCGGGGGGATCGAACCGAGTTTCCGGATAGCAACCGACTTTACCCTCCGTTGCGAAGCCGGGCTATGAGCACGTCGTACGTGATTATCGGCGACGGGATATCGGGGAGCACGGCGGCGGAGACGCTTCGCGAGAACGACCCGGACGGCGAGATCACGATCATCACGGACGAGGGCGAGCCCCTGTACAACCGGATCCTGATCAAGGAGTTCGCCAAGGGGAAGCTCCCGGAGGCGCCGATCTCGATCCACGACCCGAGCTGGTACGACGACCGCGAGATCGAACTGAAACTCGACACCCACGTCTGTGGGGTCGACCCCGAGGACCACCTGCTGTTCACCCACGGCGGCGAGGAGATCGGCTACGACAAGCTCCTCGTCGCGACCGGGGGGACGCCGGTACAGCTCCCGGTCGAGAACAGCGACGCCGACGGCATCAACCACTTCTGGACCTTTCAGGACGCCCGCGCGATCCGGGAGGCGGCGGAGGCGGCGGAAACCGGCGTCGTCGTCGGCGCCGGCCTGCTGGGGATCGACCTCGCGGCTATCTGTGGCGCCCAGGAGATCGAGGGTAACTACCTGATGCGCGGCGACCGCTGGTGGCGCTACGCGCTCAGCCTCGACGGCGCCGAGATCATCCACGACGCGCTCAGGGACCGAAACGTCACGCCGGTCTTCGACAGCGGCGTCGACCGGTTCGAGGTCGACGCCGACGGGAGAGTCGAGACCGCGGTCGACCCGAACGGCGAGGTCTACGGTGCCGACTTCGTGGGCGTGGCGATCGGTCTCGACTTCAACACCGAGTACCTCCACGGCGCGGGCCTGGAGCAGGAAGACGGCATCGTCGTCGACGAGTACATGCAGACGAACGTCGAGGACATCTACGCCTCGGGCGACATCACCCGGTTTTACGACACGATCCTCGGGGAGTACGCCCAGAACGGCTCGTGGGGCTCGGCGAAAGAGCAGGGCAAGACCGCCGGGATGAACATGGCCGCCGACGGCGAGGAGGAGGCGTTCCGCTGGGTCTCCTCGTACTCGATCACGCACTTCGACTTCCCGTTCCTCTCGTTCGGCCACCCGACGCTCGGCGACGAGTACGTCGAGCGGAAGTACTCCGAGACCGAGTGGCGCAGGCTCGCGATCAAGGACGGAAAGATCGTCGGCGGGGTGCTCATCGGCGACCTCGCGCCACAGACCCGGTTCAAGAAGCTCATCCGCGAAGAGCGCGACGTGAGCGGCTCGACGGACCTCCTCCTGGAGAAGGACGTCGACATCGAGAAGCTCGCGCCGTCGCAGTAGCCTACGCGTCCGCGTTGCGTTCGAACCGCTCGTCGACCTCGAACCGACCGTCGTGATCCCGGTCGACCGTCCCCTCGGGGGTCGCCGCGATCCACTCGCCGGGTCGGTCGCCGACGAACGCGACGACGGTCGTCATCTCCGCATCACTGACCTGTCGGAGTCGTTTCCCGCCCACGACCGCGACGCCGACGCCCGCTGCGACCGCGAGCGCCCCGAGTGCGAGTTGTCGCTTCATATCCGTCTGCGCGGGAGATTCGGTGCCGGGGACTTATATCTACTTGCCGTCGTCGGCTCCCCGTCCGACACCGACACGGTTTTCGCCCGCCCGCGACGAGAGCCCTCATGAACGGCAGCGGGGACATGACGCTCGCGTTCGAACTCGAGGCGCTCTCCCGGCTCTCGGATCCGCAGGCGACGTTCGAGGACGCCAGGAACTGGACACGCTACGTCGGCGTCGTCTCCGACGAACCGACGTACGTCGTGACGAACTTCACGCGCAAACACCGCATCCGGCAGGACTTCTTCTCGGGCCCGCGCGGGAAACGAGAGAGCCTCGAACGGGTCGGCGAGCAGTTCGACACCGAACGCCACGTGCTCGTCGGAACGAGCGAGGCGGACGGGGAGCTCGCCGAAGCGATCGACTGGGAGTACCTCGCGATCGAGGATGCGGCGGAGGCGGCCGGCTGGTCGCTCGACGAGGGGACCGGTGAGGAGCCCGACTCCGGCGGCGACGACCGCGAGGACTGGCCGTAACCGACCCGTATCACGACCTTTACTACGACCGCCCGACCACCCCGAGCCATGTCACTCTCCGTCCTCCGCGCGCTTCGCGAGGGTCTCCGGTGGACCGCCTCGCGAAACGGACTGCTCTTCGTCGGCGTCTTCACCGCCCTCGGACTCCTGGGGTCGGTCGGCTTCGACAGCGCCGTCGGGTCGCTCGGCGAGTCGATGCTCGCGCTCGAGGCCCAGGGCGAGGTCGAACTCGAGGAGGAGACGAGAGCGCTCCTCGAGGACGAGTCGATCACCCCGCTCGCCCTCCCGATCCCCGGCTCGGTGGTCTTCCTCGTGCTCCTCACCTGGCTCGTCGGCTGGGTCGCGGCGAGCGTCGTCGTCGTCCGTGCGGCGGTCGCGGACGCCCGCGATCGGCTCTCCGACGACATCGTCTGGCGGCGGCTCACGGTCGCGACCGCGAACGAACTGCTGGCCCGCGTTGCCGTCTGGGTGCTGGTTGGGATCGGTCTCGTCGCCTTCGTCGTCCCCGGGGTCGTCCTCGCCGTTCTCTTCGTCTTCACCCGGCCGGGCGTCGCCGTCGAGGACAGAAACGGCGTCGACGCGATGGTCGAGAGCGTCGCGCGGACGAAGGGTATCCGCCTGCAACTGACCTTCCTGCTCGTCTCGCTCGCCGCGGTCTACGTCGCCGTCCGTTCCGCGGGGGTGATCCTGACCGCCCCGTTCGCGTTCGCCTCGTCGCTCTCGACTGGCCTCGCGCTCGTCTCCGCGCTCCTCTCGGTCGTGTTCGTCGCGGCCGCGAACGTCGTCTGGCTCGCGGTCCACGGCCGGGTCTACGCGCAGGTGGTCGAGGGGGAGGCCGAGGTCGGCGGGGGTGACGCGGAGGAGACCGACCGCCCGGAGGAGGCCGACGAGTGGGACGACCCGCCCGGCGTCGAGTGGTGATCGCGAGCGTTAACTGTCCGGCGTCGCAACCTCGGGATATGACGACGCCACGCGTTCCCGGCGAGGGGAGCGGCGAGTTCACGCTGGCCTGTGGCGAGTCCGCACGCGTGGGCGAGTTCGACCTCGGGATGCGCGAGTTCCGGTGTACCTGTGGGGAGACCCACGCCGTCGTCACCGACGTCCACCCCCCTTCGCGGTTCGTCCCGGAGTCGATCGTCGACGTCCTGCGGGAGACGGTCGAGACCGCGGACGGCTTCGGCGAGTTCGGCACTCCACACCTCATGGGGATGGTGCTGGAGGAGTTCCCCGAAGCGGTCGTCGCCGAGGACACCTCGGAGGAGGGGAGGGCGGGCTACTCGATGCTCTGGGTGACCGATTTCGGCTCGCGGGAGCTCCACGAGATCGTCGTCGAACTGATCGTCGAACTGATGGAACACGCGATCGGCCACGCGGAGGACGAGGAAGCCGAACGGGAGTTCGAGGAGGGCATGTTCGCGTTCGACGTGAGCGCGTTCGTCGAGGAGTACCGACGGACCCGGGACTTCGAGGACGAGTACGACACGCCCGTCTGACCAGCGTCCGACGAGGGCTTATTACCCGTCGGATCGGTCTCTCGCACATGGTTCCGCGATCTGAGGAGTTCGAGCGGATCCGAACCGTCCTCGAAGAGCGGGCCGACGAGCCGCTCACCGCCCGTGAGATCGGAGAGCACCTCTCCGAATCGGGCGACGACGTGGAGAGCGCCCACCGTATCGCGACGATCCTCGGCCAGCACGCCCGCACCGGCGACGTCGACGTGATCGAGTCCAAACCCTACCGCTACCGGATCCGGTAGGCCAGGGCCCCATCAGCGTCCGACGCGGCGGCCCTTCTCGATCACCTGGTGGAAGACGGTGGCGAACACCATCGAGAGCCCACCGACGAGGATGAGGTTGCCCGCGAGATACCCGCCGGGGAGGACGACGGAGAGGACGATTCCGGCGACGATCAGGAGGACCGAGAGGGCGACGAGCCCCCTCGCGAGGATCCGCCCTCCCCCGTGACGCCTCCCTGCGATCGGATAGAACTCGTCCATCTGGCTGTCTCCAATTACGGGAGGGTGGGCTTTAGCGTGTCGTCCCCGGCGACGTAGGGGGGTTTCGATAGGAGATGGCCGACATGACACATATTACCATATAAGGGAAAAATAACCGTCCACGCGTTTTGAAATATCTCTTTTTATTTTAATACCTGCAGAAAATGCGCGTTCGGGTTGGCGGATAGACGTATAATCCGTGTTATTATTCGCTGCGCACCAAAGTTTTTATGTAGGGGTCGTCCCTCTGTCCCGCCGTCACAGCATGGCTACGTTTCGCACTCCCATCGACAGACGGAAGTTTCTGAAGAGAGCGACCGCCGCCGGCACCGGTGTGGCGATCACCGCCGCCGCTGGCTGTCTCGACGACGGCGAAGACGAGGAAGAGCTCGACGACGAGGAGGAGGCCGGCGAGCCGCTTCCCGAGTTCACCTACTTCAACAACCCGGAGGACTACAACCCCGGGCGCCACGACACGATCAACCTGATCGCCGACCGCTGGACCGACGAGGTCGGGATCAACGTCGAGGTCGAGGTGCTCGAGTGGGGGACGCTCTTCTCGACGGTCAACGACGAGTACGACTACGATCTGGCGACCTGGAGCCAGTTCCCCGGCGTCGACATCGCGGAGAACGTCGCCGAGCGCTTCACCTCCGCCCACGCCGACGAGCCCGGGACGGGCAACCACATGGGCTATCAGGACGAGGAGATGGACGAACTGATCGCCACCCAGCAGCGCACCGAGGAGATGGACGAACGGGTCGAGGCGGTCCACGAGATCCAGGAGAAGATCGCCGAGGACGTCCCGTTCCACCCGATCCTCTACGAGGCGGAGCTGATGCCGCACAAGAACGATCAGGTCGACGGCTGGGTCGACCACATCGAGGGCTACAACCGGCTTCCGAACTACGTCAACGTCGAGGTGCTCGACGAGAACGAGGACGGCTTCCTCCGCGGGTTCTGGACCGAGGCGCTCGAGAACCTCAACCCGTGGGCACACCAGGGGCTCAGCAAGCACGTCCACCTGATGGACGCGCTGTTCGAGAAGCCGATCCACATGACGCCGGAGCTCGAGGTCGACGAGGAGCTCTCGCTCGTCGACGACATCGAGCGACCGGACGCGGAGACGATCGTCTGGGAGATCAAGGAGGACGCGAGCTGGTCCGACGGCGAGCCGCTCACCGCCGAGGACGTCGCGTTCACGTACCAGACGATCGTCGACGAGGCGCCCTCGCAGTACAGCCTGCAGGCGAGCGAGGTCGCCGGCGCCGAGGTGATCGACGAGTACACCGTCCAGATCGACCTCAACACCGAGTTCGGCCTCGCGGCCAACGGCGTCATCGGACACCCGATCTACATCACCCCCGAGCACGTCTGGGAGGGCGTCGACCTGCCCCAGGAGGAACTCGAGGAGGAGCCGGTCTCCAGCGGTATCGTGGAGGTCGACTACTGGGACCCGGGCCAGGAGGTCAACCTCGTCGCACGGGACGACCACCGGCTCGACTTCGAGATCGAGGGGATCAACTGGGAGATCATCACCTCCAGCTCGACCATCTGGGAGCTGACCGACCGGGGCGAGATCAACTACCACCCGTTCGCCCAGCCCTCGCGCGAGCTCTCGGAGGCCCACGAGGAGGACGACACCCTCTCGGTCGCCGAGGTCGAGGGAAGCGGCTGGACACACCTCAACATCAACACCCGGAACGAGGGCCTCGACGAGCAGGCGGTCAGACAGGCGCTCGCCCACGGCATTCCGAAGGAGACGATCAGCGAACAGCTGTACTACGGCTACTACCCGCCGGGTCACTCCTACGTCAGCCCGTCGTTCGACGAGCTCCACAACCCGGACGTGGAGGGGATCTACACCGGCGACGTCGAGGAGGCACACGAGACCCTCCGCGAGGGCGGGTTCGTCATCACCGACGAGGGCGTCCACTACGCGGACTGAGAAAGAGAGGATACGAGTCACGCAATGTCGAAATTGAATTTCGCGATCCGGCGGCTGTTCCAGATGGTAGCGACGCTCTGGGTGATCGCCACGCTGCTGTTCGTCATGTTCCGGGCGATGCCGGGCGACCCGACGACGTACTTCCTCTCCGAGGGGATGCCGCCGGAGGCACGTGAACGCCTCATCGCCCAGTACGGTCTCGACGAGCCGACGCACGTCCAGTACATCGAGTTCCTCAGGAGCCTGGTGACGCTCGAACTGGGGATCTCGTTTCACTCCGGTCGGGACGTCATCGACATCATCTGGCTCTACCTGCCGAACACGCTGGTGTTGATGTTCTCGGCGATCATCTTCGCGTACGTGATCGGGATCCCCCTCGGCGTGCTCGCAGCGTGGAAGCGCGGCGAGGGTACCGAGAAGGGCGCGGTGATCCTGGCGCTGGTCCAGCGGAGTTTCCCCGAGTTCTGGGTCGGTCTCGTCGTCCTCGGGATCTTCGGCGCGTGGCTCGACGTCATCCCGATGAGCGGTATGACGAGCGGGGACCACCGCCCCGAGAGCTTCCTCGCGATGATCACCTCGCTCGACTTCATCTGGCACCTGCTCGCGCCGGCGGCGGTGTTCGGGTTCTACCTCATGGGCCTGCCGCTTCTGCTCATGCGAAACAACATGCTGGAGGTGCTCGCCGAGGACTTCGTCGACGTCTGTCGGGCGAAGGGGCTCTCCGAGCGGAAGGTGATGTTCAAACACGCGGCACGGAACGCGCTGTTGCCGATCGTGACCGCGGCGGCGATCGCGATCGGCTACGCGGTCGGCGGGGCGATCCTGGTCGAGACGGTGTTCAGCTGGCCCGGTCTCGGCCGCGAGATGGTCAGGGCGGTGTTGCGCCGGGACTACCCGGTCGCACAGGGGACGTTCATGCTGCTCGCGACGACCGTCGTGTTCATGAACTTCGTCGCCGACCTGATCTACAGCTGGCTGGATCCACGGGTGACGTACGAATGAGGGTAGATCTATGAGTCAACGAGAGGGGACGCGGGAACTGTTCGAGAACCTGGAGGGCTACGACGAACTCGACGACGTCGACTCCAGACGGCGAGCGATCCGGCTCTGGTCGGAGACGTTCTCCGAGCAGTGGGAGATCCTGAAAGAGGACCGTCTCGTCGTCTTCGGCGCGGTCACGATCACGCTCTTCAGCCTGATCGCCATCTTCGCGCCGTTCCTCGCGCCGCACCCGCCGACCGAACGGATGTGGGACGGCGGGATGATCATGCAGTGGGAGAACCCGCTCTGGTACGGGGGCGAGGGCGGCTACCTCCTCGGGACGACCGCGGAGGGCTACGACATCTTCAGCCAGCTCATCTTCGGCTCGCGTCCGGCGCTGATCGTCGGGCTGTCGGCCGCGGTGCTCTGTGCCGGGATCGGGACGATCGTCGCGCTCGTCGCGGGCTACTACGGCGGCCGCGTCGACGATATACTGATGCGGATCGTCGACGTCGCCTACGGCCTGCCGCTTTTGCCCTCGGTGATCCTGCTGGTCGCGATGCTCGGGCCGAGCTTCCTGAACGTGATCCTCGCGGTCGTGTTGCTCCAGTGGCGCGCCTCCGCACGCGTGATCCGCTCGCAGGTGCTCTCGATCCGCGAACGACCCTACGTCCAGGCGGCGAAGGTCACCGGCGCGAGCGACTGGCGGATCATCTCCAGACACATCGCGCCGAACATCCTCCCCCTCACCTTCCTCTACGGCGCGTTCGCGATCGCCACGGGGATCCTGACGGAGGCGGGCGTCTCGTTCATCGGCCTGGGCGACCCGAGTCAGGTCTCCTGGGGGACGATGCTCCAGACCGCACACACCTACAACGCGATGTACCACCAGACGTGGTGGTGGTTCATCCCGCCAGGAATCTGCATCGCGCTGGTCGTGATCAGCGGCTTCCTGATCGGCCGCGGCTACGAGGAAGTGACCAACCCGGCGCTGCGGGGGAACAACTGATGTCGGTGCTCGAGGTCAGGGACCTGGAGGTCCACTACGAGACCGACGGCGAACCGGTCCGCGCGGTCGACGGGCTCAGCTTCACGATCGAGGAGGGTCAGAACCTCGGTATCGTCGGCGAGTCGGGCTGCGGGAAGTCGACGCTCGCGAAGGCGATCCTCGGCATCCTCCCGAAGAACGGCTTCATCAACGCGGGCGAGATCCGCTTCAAGGGCGAGGACCTCACCGAGATGAGCGACAAGAAGCGCCGGAGCTACATGTGGGACGAGATCTCGATGATCCCGCAGTCGGCGATGAACGCGCTCGATCCGGTCTACACGGTGCGCGAACAGATCGTCGAGTCGATCGAGGAACACCGCCGCGGCGTCGAGAAGGCGCGCGCGAACGAGACCGTCGACGAGCTGTTCGACCTCGTCGGGCTCGACCCCGCACGCGCCGACGACTACCCTCACCAGTTCTCGGGCGGGATGCGCCAGCGGGCGATGATCGCGATGAGCCTCTCGCTCGATCCCGCACTCATTCTCGCCGACGAGCCGACGACGGCGCTCGACGTGATCATGCAGGACCAGATCCTGAAACGGATCGGCACGATCCAGGACGAGATCAACTCCTCGATGATGGTGATCACCCACGACGTGAGCGTGGTCGCCGAGACGTGTGACCGCGTGCTCGTGATGTACGCCGGGAAGCTCGCCGAGATCGGCCCCGTCGAGGAGATCTTCGAGACCCCGTATCACCCCTACACCGTCGGGCTGAAGCGGGCGTTCCCGAACATCCAGCAACCGGACCAGAACCTCATCAGCATGCCCGGCTACCCGCCGGACCTCGCCCCGCCGCCGACCGGCTGTCGGTTCGCCGCGCGATGTCCGCTCGCGACCGAGACGTGTTTCGAGGAGGCGCCACCCGCGGTCCGGACGGGGAACTTAGAGACCCGGTGTCACCACACCGACCGCGTCGACAGCGAACTGCGACCCTATGCGGGTGAGCTTCGGGTCTGGGAACGGACCGAGGCCGGCAGGGAGGTGTCCGGTACGTGAGCGTCGACCCCGATCCGATCCTCGAGGTCGAGGGGCTCAACAAACACTTCGAGGTCAACAGCGGGATCGTCAACGACCTCAGAACCCGTTTCACTGGCGCCGAGAAGGACTACGTTCACGCGGTCGACGGCGTCGACTTCGAGCTCTACCCCGGCGAGGCGATGGGGATCGCGGGCGAGTCCGGCTGTGGGAAGACCACGACCGCGATGACGCTCGCGAAGCTCCACCAGCCGACCAGCGGGACGATCCGCTTCCGGGGCGAGGACATCACGGACCTGGAGGGCGCGGAGCTGACGAAGTTCAGACAGAACGTCCAGATGATCTTTCAGGACCCGTTCGAGAGCCTGAACCCCCGGATGACCGTCTACGACACGCTCGCGGAGCCGCTGCAGATCCACGACGTGCCGAACAAACGCGCACGCGTCGCCCGCGCGCTCGAGTTCGCCGAGCTCCAGCCCGCAGAGCAGTACCTCGACTCGTACCCGAACGAGCTCTCCGGCGGGGAACGACAGCGCATCGCCATCGCTCGCGCCATCGTCCTCGACCCGGACTTCATCATCGCCGACGAGCCCGTGTCGATGCTCGACGTCAGCCTGCGTGCGGGCGTGCTCTCGCTGCTCGAGCGGATGACGAAGGAGTTCGGGCTCTCGATCGTCTACATCAGCCACGACCTCTCACTCCTCAGGCACATGTGCGACCGGATCGCGATCATGTACATGGGCCGGATCGTCGAGATCGGGACGACCGAACAGATCATCGACGACCCGAAACACCCCTACACGCAGGCGCTGATCAACGCGGTTCCGGTGCCCGACCCGACGACCGGCAGGGAACGCGTCGAACTCGAAGGCGAGGTCGGCGACGCGGTGCACGTCCCCTCGGGCTGTCGGTTCCGCAACCGCTGTCCGGAGATCATCCCGCCGGAGGAGCTCTCGATCGACCAGCGCACCTTCCGCGGGGCGATGTCGCTGCGCGCGAGGGTCGACCGCGGTTTCGACGCCGAGTCCTACTGGGAGCGGACCGGTGGGGACGGACGCTCGGAGCCCGAGGAGTTCACGGAGATCCTGCGCGAGGAGTTCGTCCTCGGCGAGCCGTCGAGGGAGAACCGGGAGGTGCTGGAGGAGGCGATCGACCTGCTCGCGGAGGGCCAGACGGAGCGGGCGGGCGACCTGCTCCGCGAGCGGTTTCACTCGGTCTGCGAACGGGTCGACCCGGTCGCCGAAGAGCGCCTCGACGTCGCGGACGACCGCAGGGTCGCCTGTCACCTCTACGAGCCGAACGAGGGCGAGCGGGGCGTCGACGAACCCACCGCGGGCGAGTCGGCGCCGGCCGACGACTGATCACCGTAGCCGACAGGACAGCACCATCGCCGGCGACGTCACCTCGAACGGGAGCGTCGTCCGGTGTTTTTCGACGGTCCCCGTGACCGTCTCCCGTACCGTTCCGAGCGTCGTGAGTCCCGACAGGGCCGTCGGTTCGACCTCGACCGACGCCCCCTTGATCCGCGCTCCCCGGTCGCCGTCGACGAGCAGATACCCCTCCTCGACAGGGAACTCGATCCGCTCGTCGCCGCCGTCGGGCGCACGGTCGCCCATCCGTGCGGCGTAGTGGACGTCCGGGGGGACGTGACTCGACCGGAGCGTTCGCGTCGTCTCGTTTCTCCACCGGGGCGAACCGAGCCGTTCGACGACAACCGACGCCCGCTCGCGGAGGTCGTCGGTCGGGACCGACCCGGGCGCGACGTCGAGGTGTCGTGGGACGATCCGCGGGGGGAACTCCCGTTCGGTCCCGGCGAGGACGGACCCCGCCGGACTCGTCTCGTGATCGATCGCGCTCACCGAGTCGTGGAGCAGCGTCTCGATAACTCCTCGCTCGACGAGCGAAACGGGCGACGTCGGTCGGACCTCGGTGTCGTACGCCCGGGCGGTGAAGCCCCCCGCAGTAATCGTATCGCGGATCGAGAGCGACTCCGATCCGAACCGATCGCCCGTCTCGTACGGACTCAGTCCCATCGCGACCGCGTCGGCTTCGAGGTACGTGACGAGCGCCCGAACGAGACGACCGGCCGCCTTCGGCTCGAGCAGCACCTCCCGTTCGTCCGTCTCGATCTCGGTCGTCTCGGCCGACCGCCCCCGGTCGAATCGCACCCGGAGGTCCGAGAGCACTCGGGGGAGCTCCTCGAGGATCGCCGTCCCGGTCGTCGTCCCGAGGTGGTCCCTGACGGTGACGTCGCCCGCCATCGTCGCCCCGACCGACGCACTGTCGAGACGGGTCCGCACCGCGGAGCCGTTCGTGTCGAGCAGCGTGGTCTCACGGCGCTCGTCGCGGTAGCGAAGTCGGA
>SKXI01000346.1 GCA_007128515.1 Halococcaceae archaeon
ACTACGGGTAAGCCTCCCATGCGTCGCTGTCCTGATGCCATGTATCTCACCTGCAATGTCGTTAGCGGTTCTATATAAGCGTTTCTGTACGGGGCGCCGTGTGCTTCGGGTTCGCACTCCCGGGGCGGCCCGAACGTCCCCCGTTCGAGGTGGTGAAAACGGCCGTCGCTACCGCCAGTCGTGTCGTTCGACCGCCCGATCCCGGCGCATCGACAGCCCGTTCGGGTTCCTGGTGCTGGTCCGGTCACGGAACCGGGCGGCGAGTCCGTCCCTCGTCCCCCGGAGGACGTTCTTCGAGATACCGACGCCGCCGCCGACCCACTCGCTCGGGGCGATCGATCCGCCGAGGACGCTCCGTCCTGCGCTCGCGCCGTCGCGGGCGGTGTGGCTAACGATTCGGCGAACGACGGTCGGTCTGAGGCCGTAGTTCTTCGCCAGGCGGTAGGCGAGCGAGCGGTACTTCCACGCCCAGCGGTGGTACTCGCCGTCGGCGCTCGGCAGCTGTCGACCGTCCCGCTCGCCACCGTCCGCCGAGTACGGCCCCCTCACTCCCATCCCGGGGAGCCACTCGACGGATCGCCCCTGTGCGGCCAGGCGATGGGCGGCGTCACGGGCGCCGCCGGTCTGCAAGTACTCGTCGAAGCCGTCGAGCGAGAGCGCCGTCTCCCGGCTGACCGCGACGTTCCCCCCGGCGAAGTAGTTCACCTCGCGGCCGGCGATCCTGCGCGACTCGAGCTCGTCGCCGGTCGCCCCGCCCCGCACCGCCCGTCGCGTGGGTCCGGTGACGCAGTCCACCCGGGTGAGCCCGTCCCGCAGGCTCGCCTCCCAGGTCGGCTCGACCCGGTGGTTCTGGTCGACGAACGCGACGATCTCACCCGAGGCGACCGCGAGCCCCGCGTTGCGCGAGACGTTGATGTTGCGCTCGGGGAGTTCGACGAGCACGTCGACGTCGTCGCGGGCGTGGACCATCCCGCTCGTCCCGTCCGTCGAGGGTCCATTGACGACGATCACCTCGCTCTCGGTGTGTTCGGCGAGGGCGTCGAGACACTCCGACAGCCGCTCGCGTCCGTTGAGCGTCGTGACCACCACCGAGAGCTCCATACCCCTCCCCTCTCACCCGAGAACAAAAAGCCCGACGCTCTCAGAGCGTCTCCGAGCGACTCGGGGTCACCTGACCCGTGCGGTCCAGTAGCTCACGGAGGCGAACCTGTCGCCCGCGTCGGTGTCGTCGAGGCGTCCCTCGAGGTCGTAGAGCGTGTCGGCGATCTGGCCGGGGATCGCCCGGTAGAACCCGTACGGGAGGAGGAAGTCGTGTTCCGATCGCACCAACTCGAGGTCGGTGCGTTCGACGAGGTCGTAGACGTCCTGCTCGGAGTAGAGCCGCGAGCCCATCGGGAGCAGCCAGTTGTAGATGGTCCGCGTCGAGCGGTCGTTGAACGTGTCGAAGACGATCTCGCCGCTCGTCACCCGACGCATCTCCGCGAGAAAGCGTTCGGGATCGGGGATCAGGTGGAAAAACCGCATCGCGAGGACCACGTCGAAGTGGTCGTCCGGGAAGGGGAGTCGGGCGGCGTCGCCGCGGATGAACTCGACGCGGTCGTCGACGCCCAGCTGTCGCGCTTTCGTCCGTCCCTGTGAGAGCATCGCCGCCGAGATGTCGAGGCCGGTGATGTCCGCACCGCGCTCGGCGAGCATCACGGTGAACCGGCCGGTGCCACAGGCGATCTCGAGGACCCGTTTGTCCTCGAGCGGCGAGAGCGCGTCGAGCACCGCCTGCTTCTCGCGCCGGTCGATCAGACGGCCGCCGCGTGAGAAGCGCTTGTCGTCGTACTCCTCCGCGACCTCGGTCGTCTGGTACCACTCCTTCCCTTTCACACCATCCACGTACTCGACCCGGGTGATAAAACGGTACTGAAACGAGTCACTCCCCGCCGGTCGCGACGCCCGCGACCTCGATGCGGACGATCACCCGTTCGCCGTCCTCGTCGCCGTGGTGTGGGTACTCCTCGACGTCCATGTACCGCCTCGCGAGTTCGTCGATGTGCTCGACGGCACCCTCCTCGGTCACGTCCGCGACCTCGCCGCGGATCGAGACGTATCTGTACGGGTCGTCGGGATCGAGGATCGAGAGCCCCACCTTCGGGTCCGCCTCGACGTTTCTCTCCTTCCGCCGGCCGCGAGCGGTGTTCACCAGCACGTCACCGTCGTCCGAGTCGATCCACACGGGCGTCACCTGGGGCGTGCCGTCGGGCATCAGCGTCGCGAAGTGAGCGAACGACTCGCGCTCGAAGAGGTCCTGGTGGCTCGCTGGGATCGCCATGGTCGACGCTCGAACCGGCGTGATAAAAGCGACCTCACTGGGTATGCTACTAGTACTCCTTAAATCATCCCTATTGTTTTGACACACATATAGCCAACGCTTACCACCCTCACGCGACCAGCTACCTCTCATGAGCACCAGTACGGCCGACGAACGGGCGCGGGCGGGGGAGACGCTCCTCTCGGACGACGAGTACAGAGACCGGCTGATCGAACTGCCGCCGAGCGCGAAGCTCGTCGCCAAAGTGCTGGAGGGCGACTCGCCGCTCTCGCAGGGCCAACTCGCCGAGGAGTCGTTGCTCCCGGACAGGACGGTGCGCTACGCGCTCAACCGGCTGGAGGAGGTCGGCATCGTCGGCTCCCGGTACAGCTTCCGCGACGCACGGAAACAGGTCTACTACCTTCAGAAGTAGCGGGACAGCGCCGTTCCACGGAATGACCGACCCGTATGAGAGCCATCGCCCGGATCCCGATCCCGACGGCGACGAGCGCCCCGACCGGTGCGACGAACGCCTACGTCGTCGGTCGCGAGGGTGCGGCGCTCGTCGATCCGGCCGGTCGAACGGCGGCCCTCGACAGCGCCGTCGAGGAGCGTTCGGTCGAGCACCTCGTCCTCACGCACACCCACCCGGACCACGTCGGGGCGGTCGCCGACTACGCGACGAGGAGCGGGGTGACCGTCTGGGCGCACGCCCGGTACCGAGACCGGTTCGAGCGGGCGACCGGGATCGAACCGGATCGGACGCTCACCGACGGTAAGAGCCTCGTCACCGGTGACGAGGTGCGAATCACGGTCGTCGAGACGCCCGGTCACGCGCCGGACCACCTGGCGTTCGCGGTCGGATCGGCCCTCCTGATCGGTGACCTCGCGATGGCCGAGGGGAGCGTCCTCGTGGGGGACGACGGCGACCTCTCCCGGTACCTCGCGTCGCTCGACCGGCTGCTCGCGCTCGATCCCTCCCGGTGCTACCCCGGTCACGGTCCCCCGATCGAGGAGCCCGAACCGACGCTGTCGCGACTGATCGACCACCGCAGAGAGCGCGAGCGACGGGTGCTGGCCGCCGTCCGGAGCGGGTGCGAAACGGTCGACGCGATCGTCGACTCAGCGTACGAGAAGGACCTCTCCGGGGTCGAGGAGCTCGCCGCACAGGCGGTCCGTGCCCACCTCAGAAAGCTCGCTTCCGAGGGGGAGATCGAGTGGGACGGCGAGCGTGTTCGTGTGACCGCGAACGACGACTGATACGGACTGCTGTGACTGTTCACCGTTCGGACCGAGAGGCGGGCACCAGTCCAACCGGTACGGACGGACAGCAGACCGTACGATCGGGAGTTTCGTAGCCAACCGGCGGTCTCGGTGGCCGCTCGACGGATCCCGTCTCACGGTCCCGAACCGGGAACTCTACGAACGTCTACGACACTCCCCACGAGCGACGGCCTTTTTCCCGCCGCTCCGAAGGGGTTGTATGGAGTCGCTCGAAGCCGAACTGGAGCGCGCCCGTGGACTCCGGGTGAACGAACTCGCCGACGCCATCGAGTCGATCGGCTTCGAGTGCACTCGCTGTGGGGCGTGTTGTACCCGGGAGGGCGAGGACGAGCACACCGCGACGGTCTTCCCGGAGGAGGTCCGCGAACTACGGGCGGCGACCGGGAGCGAGTGGCGCGACGTCGCCCGGCCGATGCCCTACGGGATCGAAGACGGCGAGGGCGAGACGTTCGAGTGGGCGCTCCAGACCGACTCCTGCGGCGACTGCGTCTTCTACGAGGAAGCGGGTGGAGTCGGGGCGTGTACGGTACACCCCGATCGGCCGCTGATCTGCCGAACGTACCCGTTCAGCGTCGCGCTCGGCGGGACGAGCCAGCCGATGGGCGAGCCGGTCGATCGGGAGGGGATCGTCCGGGCGCACGAGTGTGAGGGACTCGGGCGCGAGATGGACAGGAGCGACGCAGAGGCGCTCGCGGCGACGTTGAAGGAGCGGGCAGTCCGGGAGCTGGAGGAGGCGATCGGCGTACGAGACGCCTACGCTCCAGCCGATCGGGACGGGATCGTCGTTCACGACTCGGAGGGGTCGAAACGGCCGGACGGCTCCGAGCTTTCCTGACGGGTGGGCCGACACTTCTATTACGATCG
>SKXI01000493.1 GCA_007128515.1 Halococcaceae archaeon
GTCGTAGGTGTCGTACCACTCGCTCTCACCGATTTCGAGAAACGCCCCCGATGGCGGGCCGCCCGCGCTCGTCACGAGGTGGTCCAGCCGGCCGAACTCCGCGATGGTGGCCTCGACGATCCGCCCCGGCCCGTCGGGATCGGTGAGGTCCGCTCGTACCGGAAGGACCGACGCCCCGTCGGCCGCCTCCGCCCGTAGCTCCTCGGCCGCCGCCTCGAGCGTTCCCTCGGTCCGTCCGTTCACCACGACGGTCGCGCCCTCTCGGACGAGCGCGCGGGCGGCGGCGAACCCCAGGCCGCCGCTCGAGGCGGTGACTAGCGCGACGTTCCCGTCGATTCGAAGGTCCATGCCGCCGGGTTCGAAGGGCGCTCGAATAACCGTTCGGGAGCCGGCAGGCCGCCTCTCAGGATCCCATCGCCGGTGAAGCCGAGGACCGGCGAATCCCCCGGGTCGATGGACCACTGACTGAGACTTCTTTTGGTGAGTTCCCCGTGCGGACCCACCCTCCCAGCTCCGTCCTTCGGGCGATCGCGATTCCGGATCTCGAAGAATATATATAGTACGGTATCCCTTTAGCATCCGAAGCACTATGACAGACAATGACTCGACCCGGCGACGGTTCCTACAGGCCGCCGTGGGCGCGAGCGCGGTGGGTGTAGCCGGCTGTATCGGCGGCGACGATGTCGATCCGGACGAAGAGGACCCCTTGGACGAGGACGACGATGCCGTTGACGCCGACGACGAGGACGACGAGCCCGAGCCGGACGACGACGAACCCGACGAGGACGCCGAGTACCACGTCGACTCCGGCACCTCCGCCGGGGGGACGATGGACGTCGGCCTCGCGTTCGAGGCGGCGGTCGCCGAGGTGAGCGACACCGTCTCGTACTCGACGATCGAGAGTCCTGGCTACGTCGGGACGACCTATCGGATGGCGGAGGGGGCCGTCGACGCCGGGTTCATCGACACGAACACGATGAACAAGGCGATCAACAACATGGACATGTTCGAGGAGGACCCGGTCGACATCGTCCCGTTCCAGGGCTTCCTCGCGTTCCCCTACGGGATCTACGTGATGGCGCTCGACGACACCGGCATCGAGACGTTCGACGACCTCGCGGGCGCGAACGTCTACCCGGCCGAGCCGGGCTACTCGACCCGCGCGACGACGCTCGAGGTCTGGGAGCAGGAGCCGACCGCCGACGTCTTCGAGGAGATGAACATCGTCGACATGGACGTCGCGGACGCCCCCGGCGCGATGGAGGAGGGCCAGATCGATGCAGCGATCGCCTACGGCACCCCCGGCGTCGGCAACACCGGCTGGGTCGTCGAGTACGACGCCCGCGTCGACGTCCACTACGTCGAACACACCGACGCGCTGGTCGAGTCGATCGAGCAGTTCCCGGGCGCCGGCCTCACGATCTACGACGACGACCCGGGCGAGACGTTCGGCTGGGACCAGGACATCGAGGCCGACGAGATCGTCACCTGGGACCTGAACACGACGCTGGCGTTCCATCCCGAGACGCCGGAGGGGGCGGTCTACGAACTCACCCGCGTCGCGGCCGAACACGGCGACACGGTGCGGGACTCCGAACGACGGTTCACCCCCGAAGGGGCCGAGGACCTGGTCGTCGGCGGGCTCGAGGACTACCCGTGGCACCCGGGCGCCGCCGAGTACTACGAGGAGGAGGGCGTCTGGGAGGACGACTGGGTCGTGGGCGATCCGGACGAAGAGTACAACTAAGACCCGACGGATAGTCGGGCTACCCGGCGGTCTGAGATCTCATGAGTACGGAAACATCGACGGTACTGGAGGGAAAGGTGAGGGCGCTCGACATCGCCGTAACGGTCGGTGCGCTCGTGTTCTGGGCGATCGTCCTCTCCTGGATACGCTGGGGCCAGGGATCGATCGCCCGGAACCGCTACGCGGTCGTCTTCCTCGGCGGGATCCTCGTCCTCTACCTGATGCACGAGGCGGTGGACTCGCTCTCCGAGGGCGACCTCCTTGACCTGCTGATACTGGTTGCGTGTGCGTCGGTGATGATCGTCTCGAGCGTCTACATCTACACCGATTACGAGGCGTACTACATCAGGCGGCAGGGCTGGGCACACGACTACGAGTACCGCCTCGCGTGGCTCGTGATCGCGGTCATCCTCTATCTGACCTGGCGGGCCTACGGCAACGTCTTCCTCGCGCTGGTCGGGGGCGTGATGCTCTACGCCCGCTTCGGCAACTACGTGCCGGGGCTGTTCGGTCACAGCGGCATCGAGACGAACTTCATGCTGCAGATGCTTATCACCGACCTCGCGGGCTTTTACGGCTCGCTCACACAGCTCACGGCCGCGTGGATCGCCCCGTTCTTGCTCTATGCGGGCTTGCTGTTCGCCTACGGCGCGTTCGACCTCATCCTGCGGATCGCGATCGTGAGCGCGAAGTACATCGAGTCCGGCGTCGCCCAGACGGCGGTGATCGCGAGCGCGATCATCGGCTCGATCAACGGCAGCTACGCCGCCAACGCCGGGATGACCGGCTCGTTCACCATCCCGACGATGATGGACGCGGGGCTCTCCGGGCGCACCGCTGCCGGGATCGAGGGGACGGCCTCCACCTCCGGGCAGGTGCTTCCACCGGTGATGGGCGCCTCGGCGTTCGTGATGGCCTCCGTTCTCGGTATCGCCTACATCGACGTGGTGATCGCCGGGCTCATCCCCGCGGCGATACTGGTCATCAGCATCCTCGTCGCGGTCCACTACACGTCGATCAACGAGATCGGCGGCCAGAGCATGGACTTCGAGGACTACTTCGAGGACGAGATGACCAAGTACGACAAGCTCGTTCAGGGCGTGCGCTTCGGCCTCCCGTTCGGGGTGTTGTTGATCACGCTCGGCTACCTCCAGTGGACGGTGATGACCTCCGCGCTCTGGACGATCGCCGCGATGGTGGGACTCGGGATCGCCATACCGGTCGCCCAAACGACGTACGACGTCTCGAAGGGTCGGCGGGCGAGACACGTCGAGCTCGACGAGCGGTGGTCGGGTGGGCTCAGGTCGAAGATCGCCTCGGTCCGGCGCAACAGCGTCTTCGACACGCTCGTCGAGGAAGTCGACAACACGATCCACGGCTTCCGCCGTGGCGCGATCATCCTCGCCCCGATCGCGATCATCCTCGCGGCGGTCAACGGCGTCGTGGACCTGCTGGGGACGACCGGCGTCCCCTCCCGGATCGCGATCATGCTGATGCAGCTCTCGGGCGGTATCCTGATCGTCGCGGTGATCTTCGGGATGGGCGTCTGTATCGTCATGGGCGTCGGGATGCCGACGGTCGCGGCGTACGTCATCGTCTCGACGCTCGTCGCGCCGACGTTCATCAACGTCTTCGGGATCCCCGAACTCGCCGCCCACTACATGGTCTTCTACGCGGCGGTGATGGCCGGAGTTACCCCACCGGTGGCGGTCGCGGTGGTGGTCGCCTCCGGGATAGCCGGCTCGAACTTCTGGCGGTCGTGTGCCTCGGCGATCACGATAGCGGCGCCGCTGTTCGTCCTGCCGATCTCCTTTATCTACCACCCGGAGATCGTCTCGACGGTGATCGACGCCGAGTCGCTGATCAGCGGCGGCCTGATCCTGCTGGGCGCGATCACGATCATCTACGGGCTCAACTACCCGTTCCCCCACTCCAGGTGGGTTACGCTGCCGCTCCGGGCGGTGCTGATCGCGCTCGGCGCGTTCGTGATGATCTACCCGAGCTGGGCGCTGAAGGCCGTGGTCATCGCCGGCTTCGTCCTGTTGTTCGCCTCGGAACGGGCGATCGCTAACGGCCAGGACCTCCCGTTCCCGACCAGCCTCGGCCGCTGAGCTCTCCGGATCAGTAGTATCTGACGAAGACCATCAGCGCGAGCGCCCCGAGCGTTCCCCCCACGACCGCCACGGCGAACGCGAGCGTCTGGTCGACCCGGAGCAGGGTGACGAGCAGGAGGGTGAAGCCGGCGTAGACGAACGCCAGGGCGAGCCCCAGCCGGAACCACTTGCGCTCGAACGGGATCGCCGGATCGTTCCCTACCATCGGCTGTCATTGGGTCCTATGGAACTTACCTGTTCTCACACCTCGACACGATCTTCAGGGGACTGTCGCAGGGAGTCATAGCGTGGCCGGCATATCGAGGGAACCCCCTGGCTTCCGGCCGATCAGTCCGAGTCGACCGCTCCCCGGAGCACTCCCCGAACGGTCGCGAGGTCCGAGGCCCGGAGTTCCTCGCTCTCCTCGCTCCCATCGTCGCCGACGATCATCCGGGGGATCGTCTCCAGTTCGTACTCCTCGGCGTACTCCATCGTGTCGTCGATCTGTGAGCGGTAGGCACCGCCCTCGATCGCGTCCTCGATGCCCCGGCGATCGGAGACCTCCGCGGCCTCGGCGACGGCCATCAC
>SKXI01000258.1 GCA_007128515.1 Halococcaceae archaeon
ACCGCCGGGCGGCCGAAAACATCCGCGACTATCCAACGGCGATCGAGACGCTCGCCGACGAGGGCAAAGCGGCCGTCGAGGGGATCGAGGGCGTCGGCGACGCCATCTCCTCGAAGGTGATCGAGTACCTGGAGACGGGCGCGATCGAGGAGTTAGAGGAGCTCCGGGCGGAGCTTCCGGTCCACATGGACGAGCTCACGAGCGTCGAGGGCGTCGGCCCGAAGACCGTGGGTCGGCTCTACGAGGAACTGGGCGTCGTCGACCTCTCGGACCTCGAACGCGCGGCGAGCGAGGAGCGAATCAGGGAGCTCGACGGGTTCGGCCCGAAGACCGAGGAGAACATCCTGGAGGGACTGGCGTTCGCCCGCCGGGCGCGCGAGCGCGAACTGCTGGGCGACGCCCGACCGCTCGCCGACGACGTCCTCGCGTACCTGGAGGGGATCGAGGCGGTCGAGCGTGCAGCGGTCGCGGGCTCGATCCGGCGGTGGCGCGAGACGAGCGGCGACGTGGACGTGCTCGCGGCGAGCGACGATCGACAGGGAGTCGTCGACGCGTTCGTCGACTGGGAGCGTGCCGACGACACGATCGAGGCGGGCGAGAACAAGGCGAGCGTCCGCTCCTCGGACATCCGGATCGACCTGCGTGTCGTCGCCCCGAGCGAGTTCGGCAGCGCCCTGCAGTACTTCACCGGGAGCAAGGACCACAACGTCCGGTTCAGGAACCGGGCGATCGAGCGCGACCTGAAGGTCAACGAGTACGGCGTCTTCGACGTGAGCGAGGTCGGGGAGGACGAGGACCACCAGCGGGCGGGCGAGCGGATCGCCGGCGAGACCGAGGAGGGGATGTACGAGGCGCTCTCGTTGCCGTGGATCCCCCCGGAGCTCCGCGAGGACCACGGCGAGATCGACGCCGCGGCGGCGGGCGAGCTTCCGGACCTGATCGAGGAGGGCGCGCTCCGCGGCGACCTGCACACCCACACCGACTGGTCGGACGGCACGATGGGGCTAGAGGAGTGGGTCGCGAGCGCAGCGGCGTTCGGCCACGAGTACCTCGCGATCGCCGACCACGCGACCGGGCCGGGCGTCGTCGGTGGGGTGGGCCTCTCGGACGACGACCTGTTCGAGCAGATCGAGGCGATCCGGGAGATCACCGAGGGCGCCGAGATCGAGGTGTTCGCGGGCGTCGAGGCGAACGTCGACGCCGAGGGCGGGATCAGCATCGGCGGAGAGATCGCAGACGAACTCGATCTCGTCGTCGCATCGCCGCACAGCGCGCTCGGGATGAGTGGCGAGGAGGCGACCGACCGGCTGGTTACGGCCGTCTCGAACCCCGTCGTGGATATCCTGGGACACCCCTCCGGACGGCTGCTCACCCGGCGCGAGGGGATGGAGTTCGACGTGCGCGCCGTCGCGGAGGCGGCGGCAGAGCACGGGACCGCCCTGGAGATCAACGCGAACCCCAACCGACTGGACCTCTGGGGGAGAGCGGTCCAGCTCGCGATCGAGGCGGGCGCGACGGTCGTGATCGACACGGACGCGCACTCGCCCGGCGAGTTCGGGTACCTCCGGTACGGCGTCCACACGGCTCGCCGTGGGTGGGCGGAGCCGGGCGACGTGTTGAACACGCGGGAGGCCGACGGGATCCGGGCGTTCCTCGACTGACCCTCTCGACCGACCCGACCGATTCAGGCAAGGCGATCGAGCCCGTAAACGGGGTCGATGCGGAAGGAGCGAAGCGTCGAGCGGGCGGCCGACGGATCGGTCGAGCGCTTTACCGAGCTGATGACTGACGCCACCGAGGAGACCGATACGGATCGGTACTCCGTCTATAGCCCGGTCTCGGGGGTGACGACGCCAGAACAGTGTGTGCTCGCGGCGTTCGTCCTCCTCACGATCGGCGCGGTCGCGACCCTCGACGGGGCGAACCTCTCGCTCGCGGTCGGGTGTGGCGTCGCCGCGCTCGCGTTCGTCTCCGTCGCGATCGGGATGGAACGACGCCGGTAGCCCGGTCAGGACCGGTTCGGTTCCCACTCGTCACAGGCGTCCATCGCCTCCATCAGTTCGTCGGTCGCGCCACAGTACGGACGAAGCGATCCGTTCACCTCGACGTAGTCGAAGCGAGCGCAGTTGCCACAGTACCGGTCGACCGGTGGGACCTCCGGCGGGGCGTCGATGATCGTCGCGTCGCCGCCGTCGCTGACGGGACGGTCGGCCCCCGTCCCCGGCGAGCCGAGGACGCCGACGCTGCCGAGTCCCGTTCTCGTGGGGACCTCGACGACGCGCGTCTCGCCGCGCTTGAGGACGTTGAGGCTGACGGTGCCGCCGGGATCGTTCCTCACCTTGAACGTCGCGACGCCGGCGAAGAGACAGCCGAGCGTGATCGCGACACCCAGCGCGTAGACTGCGGTGACCGCGAGCGTGTAGTCGGCGCCGTAGCCCCACCAGTCGGCCGGGTAGGCCAGGCGGAAGAGACCGACGCCGACGACCGCGAGCGCCGCGCCGACGGCGGCCGCGATCCGGAGGCGTTCGCTCGCGGGCAGGACGACGGCGATACCGACGACGACCGCGGGAACGCCCAGGCCGGCGAGCGTGCCGGCGAGGCGGCGGGCACCGAACGTATCGAGACCGAACGGCGCCGCGAGGCCGGTCGTGGCGAGGAGGAGGCCCAGAACCGAGGCGAGCGTCCCCAGGGCGAACAGCGCGAGGCCGGCGACGAGCCGACGCGACCCTACGTCTCCGACGGGGCCGTTGTAGACGTCGGCGAGGCCGGTCATAGCCGGCGTATGCCCTCCTCGTATAAAACGGTGTGTCAGATCGGTGTCTGACGCGGGTTCCGAGGAGTGCGACGCGTCTCCCGATCACAAACAACCATGTACGAGCGCGGAGTGAGTTACGGGTATGGAATCGCTCGAAGACGTCACGCGTGTCGTCCACGAACCGGACGAGGAGTTCGTCGACGCGACGAACGTCGCGGCGTTCATGGAGGAGTACGAGATCGACGACTACGACGACCTCATCGAGCGGACCTGCGGGGAGGTCGAGGGCGTCCCCGCCTCGGGGATCGACTGGTTCTGGGACGAGCTGGTCTCGTATCTCGACATCGAGTTCTACGAACCGTACGACGCCGTCCGCGACGACACGGAGGGACCGCAGTTCACCGACTGGTATCCGGGTGGGGAGATCAACCTCGCGCACAACCTCTGTGACAGACACGCCGCGGTCGACTCGCCGACGCGGAACAGCGTGGCGCTGATCTGGGAGGGCGAACCGGGCGAGGTCAGGGAGGTCACGTACCACGAACTGCACCGGGAAGCGAACCAGGTGGCGAACGCGCTCGACGAACGCGGGGTCGAGACCGGCGACACCGTCGCGCTCTACATGCCGATGGTACCCGAGGTCGTCTCGATCCTCTACGGCTGTTTCAAGGCCGGCGCGATCGCGGTGCCGATCTTCTCCGGTTTCGCCGCCGACGCCGTCGCCACCCGGATCGAGGACGCCGATTCCTCGATCCTGTTTACCGGCGACGGGTTCTACCGCCGCGGGGGCGAGATCCGGCTGAAGTCGAGCGCGGACGACGCGATCGAAGCGGCCGCTGCCGAGGGAACCGATATCGAGGACGTGATCGTCGTCGACCGGCTCGGCTCCCGGGCGGAGGGGGAGATTCCGTGGAGCGAGGACAGAGACGAGTGGTGGGACGACGCCGTGAAGAGCCGGGACGACGACTACGAGACGAAACGGCTCCCCTCGGACGCGGAGTCGATGCTGCTCTACTCCTCCGGGACGACCGGCACGCCGAAGGGGATCGTCCACACCCACGCCGGCGTCCAGGTCCAGACCGCGAAGGAGATCCACTTCGGCTTCGACCAGAAGCCCGCCGATCGGTTCTTCTGGGTCTCCGATATCGGCTGGATGATGGGGCCGTGGACGCTGATCGGCAACCACACGTTCGGCGGGACGGTGTTCATGTACGAGGGCGCGCCCGACCACCCCGGCCCCGATCGGTTCTGGGAGATGATCGACCGGCACTCACTCACCCAGTTCGGCATCTCGCCGACGGCGATCCGTGCGCTACGGAAGTACGGCGAGGAGCCGCTCTCCGGCCACGACCTCAGCTCACTCAGGATCCTCGGCTCTACCGGCGAGCCGTGGGACCCCGAGTCCTGGCGGTGGTTCTACGAGCACGTCGGGGGTGGCGAGTGTCCGATCATCAATATCTCCGGCGGCACCGAGATCTGTGGCTGTTTCCTGATGCCGATGCCGACCCAGCCGCTGAAGCCCTGTACCCTCGGTGGGCCGGGGCTGGGGATGGACGTCGACATCGTGAACGCGGCGGGGGAGTCGATCGCCGACGAGGGTGAACGCGGATTTCTGGTCGCCCGGGACTCCTGTCCCTCGATGACCAAGAGCCTCTGGAG
>SKXI01000344.1 GCA_007128515.1 Halococcaceae archaeon
ACGAACTCGAGTTCGGGGCCCTCCAGCCGGTAGCCGACCCGGTCCGCCTCCGGCGTGACCGTCCACTCGGCCGCACAGAGCGCCTCGCGGCTGTCGTCGGTCAGTCGGTAGTCACAGAGGCCGACGACGATCCGGATCCGGTTCCCGTTCGCGACGTCCGGCAGGTGCTCCTCGGGGGCCCGGTTGCCGAGGACAGCCTCGGGCTCGGCGTCGGTCTCCCCCACGGCGAGCCGGTCGCCCTCCTCGAGCGTTCGACCCTCGTAGCCGCCGATGCCGACGAGCGTGTACGTCGAGCGGCTCCCCATCACCTCGGGCACGTCGATCCCCCCGGAGACGGCGAGATAGGTGCGTGCGCCCTCGGTCGAGAACTCCATCGTCAGCTCCCCTCCCGCCTCGACGCGGACCGCCTCGTGCATCGGGACGTCCTCGCCGTCTCCCTCCGCGGGCATTGGCGCGCCTGCCAGGGCGACGACCGAGTCCTCCTCGAACCGGAGGTCCGCCCCCTGATAGGTCATCTCCAGGGTCGCGGCGTCGGGATCGTTTCCGACGAGGGCGTTCGCGATCCGGTGGGAGACGGCGTCCATCGCGCCCGAGGGGGGCATCCCGATGTGGTAGTGGCCGAACCGACCGAGGTCCTGGACGGTCGTGGAGATCCCGCCGTCGAGGACGCGGATCATGCCATGGCCTCCACGAGCCGTTCGTTGTACGCGTGCGGTTCCTCGAAGAACTCCTCGGGCGTGAACTCGACCCGTTCGATCGGGTACTCGTAGCTCCCCGCCTCGACCTCCTCGCGGATCGCATCGTACTCCTCGCGGTCGATCCGGCGGTATCGGAGGATGTCGCCCGGGTTCGGGAACACCAATGAGTCCTGGAAATCGGGCAGCTCCTGGTCGACGTCGAGGACCTCGATCGGGGTCCGGCCGTAGAGCTGGTAGCCACCCGCACCCCGAACCGGGTAGACCACGGAGAACGCCCCGCCGAAGCCGACCGCCCGGCTCGGCGTGTTCGTCCGCGGCTGGACGTACTTCGGGACCTCGAGCTGCTGGCTCCTCGGAACCATCTGGAAACACCAGGGGAGTCCCGGGACGAACCCCACCATCGTCACCATGTGTGGCGCGCCGACGAAGGCGTCGAGGAACGCCTCGACGGAGGCGAACCCGTTGAGCTGGGCCGAGTACTCGAGGTCGGTCCCCTCCGGGTCCTGGTGGCGGTCCCGGAACTCCATCAGCGTCTCGTGGGTCCAGGGGTCGCCGAACAGCACGGGGACGTCGACGATCCGCGTCTCCCAGGAGAACTCCGTGAGCGTCGTCCCCTCGGCGATCGCCTTCAGCTCGTCGACCATCGCCGCCGGACGGACGACGTCCGGGTCGAACCGGACCATGTACGAGGCGTTCGCCGGACAGATCTCCACGACGCCGTCGAGCCCGCGCTCCCGTATCCCCTGCGTGATCGCCATCGCGCGGAAGTTCGCGTCGAAGCTCATCGCCTCGTCGAGTTCGACGAAGACGTGGTCGTCCCCGCCGAACTCGTAGCGGGGGTCGGGCAGCTCCGTCCGCTCGATCCGTTCCCGTGTCATCGGCCCTCGATACGGTATCACGTGGCATATACTGACCGGAGAGCCGGCTCCTCGCGGTACCGGCGGTCGCCGTACGAACGCCCGGCTATATCGCGGGGGAAGACGTAGCCACGACCGATGTTCGATACGGTACTCGTCGCCAACCGGGGGGAGATCGCCGTCCGGGTGATCCAGGCCGCCCGAGAGCTGGGAATCGAGGCCGTCGCGATCTACAGCGACGCCGACGAAACCGCCAAACACGTCCGTCACGCGGACAGCGCGGTTCACGTCGGGCCCTCCGTCGCGCGGAGCAGCTACCTCGACGCCGACTCGATCCTCGACGCTGCCGGCGAGGCGGGTGCGGACGCGGTCCACCCCGGATACGGCTTCCTCGCCGAGAACGAGTCGTTCGCGCGCCGGGTCGAGGAGTCGGCGTTCGTCTGGGTCGGGCCGCCGGCCGACGTGATGGCTGACTTCGGCGAGAAGACGAACGCACGCGCGATCATGCGCGAGGCTGGCGTTCCGATCGTCCCGGGAACGACGGAGCCGATCGACTCGCCGGAGTCCGTCAGGGCGTTCGCCGACGAGCACGGCTATCCGGTCGCCGTGAAAGCCGACGGCGGCGGCGGCGGTCGGGGCCTGAAGGTGGTCGAGCACGAGAGGGGGGTCGACGACGCGTACGAGGAGGCGATCCGCGAGGGCGAGGCCTACTTCGACAATCCGAACGTCTACGTCGAGAAGTTCCTCGAGGCACCCCGGCACATCGAGGTACAGGTGCTCGTCGATACGCACGGGAACGCCAGACACCTCTACGAGCGGGACTGCTCGGTCCAGCGCCGCCAGCAGAAGCTCATCGAGGAGACGCCCTCGCCCTCGCTCGACGACCGGACGCGCGAGGAGCTCTGTGCGGCCGCGCTCCGGGGCGTCTCCGAGGCAGGGTACGTCAACGCCGGCACGGTGGAGTTCCTCTATCAGGACGACGAGTTCTCCTTCCTCGAGGTGAACGCCCGGATCCAGGTCGAGCACACCGTCACCGAGGTCGCCACGGGGATCGACGTCGTCAAACACCAGCTACGGATCGCGGCGGGCGAGGAACTCGATTTCCCCCAGGAGGCCGTCGAACCCCGTGGCGCGGCGATGGAGTTCCGGATCAACGCGGAGGACCCCGCGAACGACTTCGCGCCGACGCCGGGGACGCTCGAGACGTATCGGCCGCCGACCGGGATGGGCGTCCGGGTCGACGACGGCGTCGACCAGGGGGACAGGGTGAGCCCGTACTACGACTCGTTGATCGGGAAGTACGTCGTCAGCGGGCAGGACCGGAGCGAGGTCCTCGCCCGGAGCCGGCGCGTCCTCCGGGACGCGGAGATCGAGGGGATCGCCACGACGATCCCGTTCCACCTCGCGGTGATCGAGGACCGCCGCTTCCGGGAGAACGAGCACACGACGAACTACCTCGACGAGGCCACCGACGAACTGTACCGTCGGCTGTAACTATCTGGAGGTTCTCCCCACCCCGTAGCGGCGAGACTCCGTAACGACCGACAGCCGACAGTGTACGGCCCCCGGTGGACGTGCGATGACCGGCTCCCGGGCAATACAATTAAACCCGTTTCGTGTGTGGTCTCCCTGTGCTCCCTAGCAGACCCAGCCGTCGATGCCCGCGCGGGTGTAGAGGTGACGGATGAGCCTCCTCGATCGTATCTCGTTCGTTATCCGGTCCTGGCTGAACGCGGTGGTGAACCGCGTCTCGGATCCCGCGGCCGAGCTCGACTACTCCTACGAGCAGCTTCGAAACGAGCTCCAGCGGGTCAACCGCGCGATCGCGGACCTCACGACCCAGAAGAAACGCCTCGAACTCCACCGCGAACGGCTGCGGGCGAACGTCGAGAAACACGACGAGCAGGCGAGAGAGGCGGTCAGACAGGACCGCGAGGACCTCGCCCGGCGGGCGCTCGAGAAGAAACAGACGACGACCCACGAGCTGGCCGACCTCGACGAGCAGATCGACCGCCTCCAGGCCACCCAGGACCGGATGGTCGAGCGCCAGGTCGCGCTCCGCGGCCGGATCGAGGGGTTCAGGACACAGAAGGAGATCCTGAAAGCGCGTCACGGAGCGGCACGGGCCTCAGCGCGTGCCGCCGAGGCGTTCACCGGCGTCGGCGGCGAACTGGGCGACGTCCAGCGCGCGGTCGAGCGTGCCGCCGAACGCACCGAGGAGATGGAGGCCCGGGCCGCGGCGCTCGAGGAACTCGAGGAGACCGGCGCCTTCGACGACATCCTCGCGAAGGGCGACGCGATCGACCGCGAACTGGAGCGTCGGTCGACCGAACACCGGGTCGACCAGGAACTGGAGGAGCTGAAGATCCGGGTCGCTGGGGAGACCGAGGAGGAACTCGCCTAGAGAGTACGACGATCCTCCCTCACAGTCGTGACACGTTCACAGCAGCCAGTCGAGCAGGCCGATCGCGAGGCCGGCCAGCAGCAGGTATGCGATCACGACGAGCACGTTTCGCTTCGGGGCGTTCGGCGCCATGCCGGGGAGGAGAGACGGAATTCGAAGGAGCGAGGACGCGAGCCGGGGGCTCTCTCCGTTGTTCACACCGTTCGTCGCGTTCGAGTCGGCCATCTGTCTATTGTTGATAGGAAGCAACCAACACGCTTAGCTATGCGGTGGATCTACCGGTGTAATTCCAGATTAAAATCGGAGGGCGTGGTCGGGGGCTCGTGAGGAAGAGTGGCGTGAGCCCCAGGAGCGGGTTCTGCGTTCCGGGTTACGGCCGTAGTCGTCGGACGCAGTCGACGTCTTCGAACGGTACGCTGACCAACGATCGAGCTTCACCGAC
>SKXI01000488.1 GCA_007128515.1 Halococcaceae archaeon
AGCGCACGCAGGAACCGCCGGAGCGACTCCCGCGAGTCGAAGCCGAGGCGCTTGAGCCGAGGGAAGGTCCCCTCCTCGAGGTAGGCCTCGGGCGTGACCTGCCAGTCGATCACGCGGGACTCCTCGGCGACGACTTTCGCGTTCCACACCTCGTCGGTATCGCGGACGAACGCCCACGGCGCACGCGCGTTCGCGTTGACGAAGTCCATCGGCACGCCGGGTAAGAAGGCGTGGAGGAGCAGCGCGGCCGCCGCGCTGTCGTAGGCCTCGTCGATCGCCTCGGGGAGCGTCTCCCCCAGGTAGGGGTTGACGTTGCCCTGGTGGAACTCCACGTCCGTGTCGATCTGCGTTCCCCTCCGGACGGTGTCGTGGTTCGCGACGCCGGTGATCCAGTTCCCGCCCACCTCGGCGACCTGTTCGAGGCGCCACCACTTTCCGATCCAGAACGTGAGCAGCGCGGGCGTGTTGTGCGCGAAGGAGACGGGGCTCCACTGGAAGGCGTGCGGGTGCGCCTCGATGAGCGTCCTGTAGGTCGAGGCGAGCTCCCAGTCCTCGCGCGGCCACGGCCGGCCGTCCTCGTAGATCATCCACGGGCGGTACTCGACGCCCGCGACCGCCTGGACCACCCGGTCCATCTCCGCCAGGAACGCGTCGTCGTGGACGGCCTCCTCCCGATCGCTGGCCCAGTACGTGAAGTCCTGGGCACCGTCGACGCGGATGCCGTCCGCGCCGAAGTCCATCTTCCGGCGCTGCATCTCCAGGAGCAGCGCCCTGACGACCGGGTTCCTGTACTCCAGGTGGAGCCCGTACATTCCCGGCCCCTCGACGAACGGGTCGGGCAGCAGCTCCGATCCCCGCTCGTCGGCGTGACCGAGCGCGACGTCGAAGACCACGCGGATCCCGAACTCGTGACACGTCGCGATCAGGTCGACGAGTTCGTCCGGCCGACCGCTCCGGAGGATCGCCGGGTTCGGGGCCGAGAACCCCGAGACGACGACGTCGTAGCCCCAGTTCACCGAATCGGGCTTCCGGAGCGTCACCTCGACGTTCCCGGAGCCTCCCCCGTCGGCGTCCCCCGTGAGCTCCCAGCGAGCGGGAGCCGACGATCGCTCGGTGAGCGGTTCGACCGGCATCAGCTGGACCGCGTCGTAGCCGGCGAACGCCCGCTCTGCCGGCGTGAGTTTCTCACCTCCGTCGAGTTTCTCCCCTATCCCCGCGATCCGCTCGGCCAGCCCCGCGAGGGTGCCGTCCTCGGTCGCGGTCCCCGGGTGGATCTCGAGCATGCTCGTCGCCGGCCCGATTCGCGGCGGTGCGTCGCCGTCTTCGGCCCCCTCGGCCAGCCTCGAGAAGTGCTCTCGGTCCCCGCGCTCGCGGTCGAGTCGGTCCACGTCGTAGAGTTCGGCCGGTCCCCACGCGCCGAACGGCAGCGAGTAGGGAACGGGGTCGTGGATCGTCTCCCCCTCACACCGGACCCAGTAGAGCGTCCCGAGGTCCTCGCGGGTTCCCGGCTCGATCCCCGAGAGCGCGACCCAGTGGTACTCGCTACCGTCCGCGGGGATCATCTCGATCCGCTCCCTGTGGAACGTCGCCTCGGTCTCCGCAGTCTCCAGATCGACCTCCTCGGTGGCCGTGAACAGTTCGAGTTCGTGCGTCCCCTCGGTGTCGGGCGTCCAGAACCCGATCTCCGCGACCCCGTCGTCGTCCCGCCAGTGCGCGCCGAGGCGTCGGGCAATTCTCTTCGCGCCCTCGAAGTCCGAGTCGGTGGTCGAGAGCGTCTCCGAACACCACGCGGCGAGCGCCTCGCTTCGCTCCCAGTCGACCTGGGCGCTCATCGCTCGAACACCGCGACGCTCCCGACCTCGATTCGCGACCCCTCGGCGGTCGGCTCGACCTCGATCTCCGCACCCGAAACCAGCTCCGTCGGCTCGAACCGCTCCCCGATCGTCACCGGCGCCGATCCGGGTCCGAAGTTGAGGACGACGATCGCGGACTCGCCCGCACCCTCGCGGCCGAACGCCACGACGCCCTCCGAGGGCGAGTCGTACTCGACGGGGACCAGCTCCGCCTCGAAACCGAGCGCGTCGACCTCCGACCGCGCCCGCACCAGCGACCGGACGTGCTCGTAGGTCGCCCGGTCGACCGTCCCGAAGTCGACCGAGTCGCGTCTGTTGGTCGTTCCGAGCTCCTGGCCCGCGTACAGCATCGGCACCCCCGGTACGGTGAACGTCGCCGCGGTCGCCGCGAGCATCTCGTCGTAGCCACACTCCTCTCTGTACCTGGTCTCGTCGTGGTTCTCGACGTAGGTCATGAACGCGGCGTGGTCCGGAAAGCCGACCCTCGCGCGCTGGTCGACCGCGTCGAGGACCGCCGACGCCGGCTCGTCCCCGTGGCCGATCTGTCGGAGGTAGAAGTAGAGCGTGGTGTCGAAGTGCAGGTCGAACGCCCCCTCGTGGAGGTCCGCGATGTACGGGATCGTCTCGTCGAGCATGAGGAACCCCCCGTCCTCGGCTTTCACCCGCGCGCGGATCTCCTTCCAGAGCCCCTCGGGAAGCGCCCAGGCCATGTCACAGCGGAAGCCGTCGACCAGCGGCGCCCACTCGTCGACGACCGAGAGCAGGTGATCGCGAACCGCGAGCGTCGTCAGGTCGAAGTTGACCACCTTGTACCAGCCGAAGTACGACGCCGGCTCGCCCTCGTCGTCGAACTCGTACCACTCCCTGTAGCTGTCGTGCTCCGGGTGGTCCGGGTCGGTCGCCGCCTCGAAGAACGGGTGGCTCCGCGCGGAGTGGTTGAGGACCAGGTCGAACAGCACACGGATGCCGCGGTCGTGGGCGGCCTCGACGAACCTTTCGAAGGACTCGCGCGAGCCGAGGTCGTCGGCGATCGAGAAGAAGTCGACGATGTTGTAGCCGTGGGCCGCGCCGTCGTGAGCGAGGATCGGCGTCAGCCAGATGCAGTCGATCCCCAGCCCCTCGATGTGATCGAGCCGCTCGGTGAGCTGTTCGAAGCTCGTCCCGTCGGGCTCGGTCGCGGACCTGAGGTAGACCTCGTAGATCGTCGCCTCGCGGACCCAGTCGGGGACCTCGTTCGGCCGCGCGATCGAGAACTCCTCAGCCGTTCGCTCGATCCGGAGCTCGTCGGCCACGCTGTGTTCCTCACCCACCGCCACCGCGTGGATCCTGAGCAGGTCGCCGACCGCCCCGGACGGGACCCGCGCCTCATGGCCCTCGACCGACAGGTCGGTTTCGATCCCATCCCGGTCGTCGACGACGAACTCCACGTCGGGTGTGGAGTCCGGGACGTCGCTTCCCGGCGCGGTCTTCACCGTCGCCCGGACGACCAGTTCGTCGCCCTCGACGGCTCCGTCCAGCCGGATCCGGGGGCGACCCCCCTCCGATCCGGAGTCTGTCGCGTACCCCTCCGAGTCCCCCTTTTCGTCCCGGCCGCCCGATCGGCCGGACTCGCCGGAGCCGCCGACCGCCGCCTCCCGTTCGGGTGCCGGAAACGCCCTGACCGTGAGCTGGTGCGTGCCGTCCGGCGCGTCGAGTACGACTCGGTAGGTCCCGGGGACGTCGGGGACGAGCTCCTCGACCGGCTCGTTCCCCACCGTGACCTCGCTTCCCTCCGGTGACCGTTCGACCTGCCAGCGGTACGTCGCCGCCGGATCGGGCGCCCGGGGGGCGAGTTCGACCGCCTCCCCGACCGCCACGAACCGGGGCTGTCCCGGGTGGTGCATGCGTAGAACTCCCGCAGTGATCACTTATCTCTTCTCGATTCCCCGGTCGGACAGACCACGACGCTGCCCACCGAGAGCCGGGTCCGACCGTCCTCCCGTTCGCCGACCGTCGCGCCGTCCAGCAGGCTGCGCGGTTCGACCGACGGGTCGACCGCTATCACGGCCTCCTCGTGACCGAAGTTGAGCGCGACCACCACCGAGCGCTCGCCCTCCCGGGCGAACGCGACGACCTCCGCCGAGTCCGTCTCGAAGGCGATCCGTTCGACCGAGCCCTCGCGTAGCACCGGCTCCCGGGACCGAAGGTCGATCAGCCGCCGGTGGAGGTCACAGATGGCGTCGTCGCCATCCCAGCGCATCGGGCCACGCTTCTCCGGGACGCCTCGCTCCCCCCCGTAGTAGACCATCGGCACCCCTGGTAACGTGAACGTCGCCGCGACCGCCGCCTCGAACGCCTCCCGCCCACACGCCTCCCTGTACCGCGTCTCGTCGTGGTTCTCGACGTAGGTCATGAACGTAGCGTGCTCGGGAAAGCCCGTCTCCCTCCGTCGCTCGACAGCGTCGAGGATCGCCGTCGCCGGCGCGTACTGCCGTCCGACGTCGCACAGCGCGTAGTAGAGGTCCGTGTCGTAGTGGAGGTCGAACTCGTTCTCGGCGTAGCTCGGG
>SKXI01000261.1 GCA_007128515.1 Halococcaceae archaeon
GACGAACGCCTCGTCGCTCGTCCCGTGGCGCTCGTCGCCCTCGTCGACGTTGCTGGGGCCGTCGACGCTCTCCCGGTGTTTCGTGGTCCGTTCGCCGATTCCCTCGCCGTCGTCCGTGGTGTCCTCGTCGGTCGTGGCTCTCGGGTGTAGCGGCGGTTGGGTCGACCGGGATCGGAACGCCACAGCGGCGGCTCGTCGTGACGCAGTCGACGAGCCGTCCGGACGTGACGGTGCGGTCGGGTGCCACCGCGTGACAACCGTCGTACCGATCGACCACTGCGGTCTCATTAAGCGCACTGCGTTCTCGTGCAGGGAGGCCGTGTCGTCACCGCGAGCCGGCCTCGACACGCGGGTCGAGCGACGAGTACGCGAGGTCCTGTGCGAGGCTGCCGAGGACGCCGGCGACGACGACGATGAACGCGCCACCCAGGAGCACCGGGAGGTCGCGCGCCCAGATGGCGTCGTAGAAGAGCAGTCCGATGCCGTTGATCCCGAAGAGCACCTCGATGACGACGACCGAGAGCGCGAGCAGCGCGAACGTCTCGGTGAAGAGCATCGAGACGAGCGGGATCGCCGCGTTCCGCAGGACGTGTTCCGCGACGGCCCGGTCGGTGGCGCCCTTCGCCCGGACGAGCTTCGTGAGGTCGGCGGAGACGTACTCCATCGAGTACGCCCGGGCGTAGCTCACCACGCCGGCGAGGAGCGTCGAGGCGACGAGGACGACGGGGAGGAGATACTCGAAGGCGAACGGGAGCGTGACCGCGGCGAGCGCCTCCCCGTCGAGGTAGACCACGACGCCGCGCGAGCGGGCGAACGTCACCCCGCTGTCGACGGTCTCGTAGCCGAAGGCGTAGACCAGCGCGAGCGCCCCGACCCAGAAGTTCGCGACCCCGAAGGCGAGGTACGAGAGTCCGCGTCCGGTCCCGGAGAGCCACGACCGATCGCTCGTCGCCGCGTAGAGCCCGATCCCGACCCCGGCGGCGACGGCCAGGGTCACCGCCGGGAGCACGTAGAGGGCGGTGCGCGCGATCGCCTCGAGCACCAGCGGACCCGCCGCCTCGCCGGTCTCGAACGACTCGCCCCACCGGAGCGTCAGCGTGTCGGCGAGGAAGGTGAGGTACGCCTCGTGGAACGGGCCGTCGAGTCCGCGGTCGGCGAGGTACTCGGCTTCCACCTCCGCGACTTCCCCCTCCTCCGCGCCACCCATGCGTGCGGGCCCGGTCTCGCGCGCGAGCGCCCAGTCCCAGGTCTGCGTGAACAGGACGAACAGCACCGTGAGGACGCCCCAGAGCGCGAGGGTGCCGAGGGCGAGCCGTCTGAGCAGGAGCCGACGCAGGCTCACCGTACGTCACCGGGCCGAGAGGGGGACATCGATTCGGCCTCGGCTTCACCTCCCTGTTACATAAACGTTCACGGAGGGAAACAGTTATACCGGTACTTCGTCTCGACGCGGACGTTCAGATGGACGACGCCCCCTCGGCCGGACGGCCGGACGGGGGATCGGTCGGACGTGATGGTGCGTTCGGCGACAGCCCTCAGAGCGATCGAGGCGGAGCCCGGTTCGAGCGGATCGACTGGGAGGCGGTCGAAGAGCGACGACGATCGGTTCGCCCGGAGCGGGCGGTGCTCGCGGTCGGCCTCGTCGCGCTCTCTGCGCTCGCCCTCTACGACCGGTACGTCGCGGGCGTCTACCTCGTCGGGACGTGGAACGTCACGGCGGTCGACTGGCTCTTCCTCCTCGCGCTCGTCGTCCTTCTCGCCTACGGGGTCGTTCCGGCGGTACGGAACCGCCGGGCGGTGTTACGGGTCGCACGGCGGCTTCGCTCGCGGCCGCTCGCCGCGGCGAGCCTCTCGTACCTCGGGCTCTTCTTCCTCGTCGGACTGTTCGGACCCGGCTTACTCGGGAGCCCGACGCTCGACCCGGGAGTCCAGTACCTCCCGCCGGTCGGGGAGACGGTGCCCGCCTCCGCGACGAGCGACTGCCCCGGCGGGGTCACCGGTGAGGGGTTCGACCGGGTCTGTCACGGCACCTGGGAGTACCCCCTCGGAACGAACCACCGCGGACACGGGATGGTCCACCTGCTCGTCCTCGGCGCACGGACCGCGCTCACCGTCACGGTCGTCGCCGTCGGCCTCGTCGTGCCGCTGGCGACGGTCGTCGGCGTCGCCGCCGCGACCTACGGGGGATGGGTCGACTCCCTCCTGATGGCCTACGTCGACGTCCAGCTCTCGGTGCCCGCCATCGTGATCTACTTCGTGTCGATGTTCTACATCGGCCCGTCGCTGTTCCTCCTCCTCGTGGTCTTCGGCCTGCTCAGCTGGGGCGGCATCGCGCGGCTGGTCAGGAGCGAGGTGCTCCAGCGCCGCGAGGAGGGCTACGTCCTCGCCTCGCGGGCCGCCGGCGCGAGCAAGGCCTCCGTCGCGAAGGCGCACCTGCTCCCGAACGTGACGAACACGGTCGTCCCCGCCGTGTTCCACCTCGTCCCGGTGTTGATCCTCACCGAGGCGGGGATCGCCTTCCTCGGCTTCGAGGACGCTCGGGCGTACTCGTGGGGCGAGACGATCGCCGACGGCCTCGGACAGACCGTCTCCGCGGCCAGCCCCGCCGACCGTTTTCACAACCTGGCGGTCACCCCGCTCGACGTCTGGTGGGTCTCAGCCGTACCCGCAGTGGTGCTCGCGCTGACGCTCGTGGCGTTCAAACTGGCGGGCGACGGGATCCGCGACGCGCTCGACCCGCGAGGTGAGCGATGAGCGATCCGCTGCTCTCGGTCGAGGGGCTGCGAACCCACATCCCGACCGAGGGAGGGATCGTCCGCGCCGTCGACGGGGTCTCCTTCGAGATCGACAGGGGAGAGACCGTCGCGCTCGTCGGCGAGTCCGGCAGCGGAAAGACGGTGACCTGCGAGACGATCACGGGGCTCGTCCCCGAGACGGCGACGGTGACCGGGGAGGCCCGGTTCGACGGGGAGACGCTGACCGGTCTAGAGGAGAACGCGCTCCGACGGATCCGCGGTAACCGGATCGCCCACGTCTTCCAGAACCCGCGGAGCGCGCTCGATCCGGTCTACACCGTCGGCGACCAGATCGCCGAGGCGATCACGCTCCACCGGGACGTGAGAGAGCGCGAGGCGCGCGAGCGTGCGGTAGCGCTGCTCGGACGCGTCGGCATCCCCAACGCGGGCGAACGGGTCGACGACCACCCCCACGAGTTCTCGGGAGGGCAGTGCCAGCGGGTCGCCATCGCCATCGCGATCGCCTGCGAGCCGGCCCTGCTGCTCGCCGACGAGCCGACCACCTCCGTCGACGTCACCGTCCAGGCGCGGCTGCTCGCGCTGCTCTCGGAGCTCACCGCGAGCGGGACCTCGATGCTGCTGGTCACCCACGATCTGCGCGTGGTCGCGACGCTCGCCGACCGGGTCGTCGTGCTGTACGAGGGCCAGACCGTCGAGCGCGGCCCGACGGAGGCGGTGTTCGGCCGACCGGCCCACCCCTACACACAGGCGCTCGTCGAGAGCGCCGCCGGGGTGAGCGAGGGGACCGACAGGGAGGACGCGCCGGCCGACGGCTGTCGGTTCCGCAACGAGTGTCCCCACGCGATCGACGCCTGTGCGGGCGAGCGCCCGGCGTTCGAGCCGGTCGGGAGCCCCGGCCACGCCGCCGCGTGCGTCCACTACGCGTCCGAGCGCGACCCCTCCGAGGTCCTCGCCGATTCGGAGCCCGCCTGGACGGTGAACAGAGAGCGATGAGCGAGGAACCGCTGCTCTCGGTTCGCGGGCTGGAGAAACACTACCCGATCACGGAGGGGCTGCTCAGACGCGAGGTCGGGCGGGTACGGGCGGTCGACGGGATCGACCTGGAGATCCGTCGCGGCGAGACCCTGGGGCTGGTCGGGGAGTCCGGTAGCGGCAAGACCACCGCGGCGCTGTCCTTGCTCAGGCTCGAGGAGCCGACCGCCGGCGAGGTCCGCTTCGACGGCGAGGAGGTCACCGCCTACGGCGACCGCGAACTGCTCCGGTTCAGGCGGCGGGCACAGCTCGTCCTCCAGGACCCCGACTCCGCGTTCAACCCGCGGATGACCGTCGGGCGGGCGGTCGGCGAGCCGCTTCTGATCCACGGCCTTCACGACCGCGCCGAGCGCCGGGCGGTCGTCGAGGACGTCCTCGAGCGGGTCGGCCTCGATCCGGAGGCGGCCGACAGGTACCCCGATACGTTCTCCGGCGGGGAGCGCCAGCGGATCGCCATCGCCCGGGCGCTCGTGCTCACGCCCGACCTGATCGTCGCGGACGAACCGGTGAGTGCGCTCGACGGCCGGGTCAGGTCACGAGTCCTCTCGCTGCTCTCGGAGATCCAGGCGGAGTTCGACCTCTC
>SKXI01000326.1 GCA_007128515.1 Halococcaceae archaeon
CCACCGTCACCGACGACCAGGTACTGTGTGCCGACGATGTTGTCGCCCTTCGCGACCTCGAGCGCGGCACGGAGTGGGAACCCGCAGTTGAGCAGCCGTGCGAGCGTGCCCCCGATCCGCATCGCGCCCTCGTTGACGACGCGTTCGAGCGTGACGATGCCGCCGATCGCCCCCCGGTCGATCAGCGCCATCCCCTGTTCGTACGACTCGCAGGCGTTCAGCATGAACGCGTCGACGCCGACGGAACCGAGTTCCGAGGCGTCGAACGACCCGTCCGAACACTCGAACCCCCGCTCGTCGATGTGACCGATGTAGTGGAAGAAGTCGGCGTCCTCGCGTAGAACGCCCGCCAGCTGGTCCGTGGTCAGGTCGTGTCTGACGGTCACGTCGAACGGGAGTTCGGTCCGCGAGCCGTAGACGTCGTCGACGACGCTTCGCTCCTCGTCCATCTGCTCGTCGTTGCAGACGACAGTGATGTCGATGCTTCCGCCGTCCGGTTCGCGTCCGAACCGGTTCCGGTAGGCCTCCGTCGTCGCCTTGCTCGCGCCGATCGGGGTCTCCTCGCCGATCCACACCTGTTCGATCGAGTCGCTCGTCCCCGGCTGGACGTACGTCCGTTCGACCGATGTCGCCGACGTGCTCCTGACGAACGAGTCGCGGAGGAAGTCGTCGACGGCGGAGACCTCCGCCGCCGATGCGGTCTCCGCGATCCGCTCTGGGGTGCGGATGACCGCGAGGTCGTTGACGAGGAACGGGAGCGTCTCCACGCTCTCCGGGCGAGGGGAGACGTGAGCAGTGAGCTTCCAGTCCGGGAGGGAGGGCTCTACGTCCTCGTACGGTATCTCGAGATATGCACGGAGGCGTTCGGCGATCGGCATCCCGTAGAGCGCCGGGAAATCGACGTCGAGCCGCGACTCTACCGTCCGGCGTTCGTGCAGATCCACGCGGTAGAGCCCCTCCGTACGCGTCACGCAGTCGAGGAAGAAGGCGTGTTTGAGCAGCTCCCCGACCTGGTCTTCGAATCGGCGCTCGTCGAACTCGTAGAGCACGCCATCTTCGCTCACCAGCCGTGGCGTCGAGCCCGGGACCAGTTCGGCACCGAAGTAGTACGCCAGCGGGGCCGCGACGAAGACGTGTTCGTACTCCTCGGGGAGTTCGATCCTGAGGCCCGTCTCGGGTCGGTCCAGTCCCTCGGGGATCGAGAGCTCGTCGGCGAGTTCGATCGCCGGCGGGTGGCCTCTGAACGTCGGGTACGATCGTTCCGGAGAGGTGGTCTTCAGCGCGGAGCCGAACGTCGAGATCGCCGCCATCAGGTCCGTCGGATCCTCGGTCGTCGTGATCGTGGCCACCGGGTACTCGTGTTTCGAGCGCGCGCCCACGATCAGTTCGGTCCGGCCGTCGAACTCGATCCGGGTGTGTTCCGCATCCGCCCGCACGACGCCGGCACCGTTCACCCTGAGGTAGAGCCTGATCGGCGCACAGAGCTCGATGCTGACGTCACCGTCGAACGGCATGTCGGCGAAGTGCTCCGCGTTCGCCAGCATCGTGCCGTCGGCGTCGCGGAGGCAGACTGCAACGACCGTCGGGAGCACGATCGCGTCGGTCTCGATCGCCACGGCGGCGTCGACGGGGAGTCGGAACGCGTCGGCGTCGACGGCCTCGGGGGAGACCCGGGTCTGTGTCCGGAGGACGTACCGTTTCCGATCGATCCGGTCGGTGACCTCGAGACCCCCACCGGTCGATTCGAAGGTGACCGACCGGACCCCGTCGCCCGGTGCCGGCATCGACGCCTCCACGTGTGTTCCGTCGAGCATTTCAGATAGCATATGTATGAACGACCGGAGTGAAAAAGGTATCGGCGGATTACGGCGACCGACGAGCGTGTTTAATACGAGATTAATCGACCGGGAGCCACGCGGACGAGAGCGGTGGTTCCCGGAGATGCCACCGCTGTCGTGGCTCGCTACCGACCTCGGACAGCTCCACGGTAGCGTCGAACAACGGCGCGAACTCGGCGGCGTATCGGTGCTCGATACCCTCGTGGAGGTGGACGTGGCAGATGCCGGCTCTCGACTCGGCCATCGCCGCGAGCAGGTGGATGAACTGGAAGACCGTCTCGGGTCGCTCGCTCGCGAGGAGCGCGTCGAGCGAATCGAAACAGACCCGGAGCTCTGCGGGTTCGAGCCCGTTCGAGACGACGGACAGCCGGTCGAGCTCACGGCTAATCACCTCCCCGAGCTCGCCCAGGTCTCCATCAGCAGCGGTCGTTGGACACGGGGCCACCCGACGGGTCGTGGCCACGGCCCGCCTCTGAGGTTCGTAGAGAACTGCTCTGGCGGACTCGCTGAGCAAGCCCCGGGCCGACAGCGGGAGGCGGCGTTCGATAGACTCGTACCGACCGTCGGTGAGCACGATCAGCCGGCGTCTGACCTCCTGTTCGACGTCGCCGAGCATCCGGACGGAGAACCGCTCGTGGAGGTCGATGGACACCTCGCCGACGACCAGTAACGCACAGCCCTCGCGTTTGAGCGTCTGCAGGGCTCGCGTGAAACGAATCACCTCGGCCGGGGTCGGCTCCGGCCTGGAGTCGCGAGCCATCTCTCCTATATCATGTAACCCGACCGAATAAATATGTATGCCATACGTGATAGATCAGTTGGGGGTGAGGAGTTCGACTACACCCTGGCGAGCCACGCCTCGGGTCGGTCCAGCTCCGTGCTCGTCGGGAGCATCTCGGGCGACTCCCAGACGACACTCGCGCCTGCGACCCCGCGTTCGTCGGCGACGACCTCGAAGAACCGTTTTCCCCGCTCGTACTGTCTGCGCTTGATCCCGAGGCCGAGCAGCCGGCGCATCAGCTGTGCGACCGGACCGCCACCCCGGCGACGCGCCTCCAGCTTCTCCCGCAGGTCGGTGTACTGCTCGTCGAACGCCCGGTCCATCACGAGCTCGGCGTAGCCCTCCACCGCCGTCATCGTCGTATCGAGCTCCTCGAACGCCTCGCGGTCGAGTTCGCCCCTCGTGAGCGCGTCGACGCCGCGTTCCATTCGGGACTCGAGGTGGCCGGGGAGCCAGGGGGCCGCGCCGAACTCCGCGGCGTGAGCCACCTCGTGGAAGGCGATCCAGCGTCTAAATCGCTCCCCGTCGACGTCGAGTTCCTCCGCGACACGCGCGATGTTCGGGTGGACGAAGTAGAGCGCGTGCTCGCGGTCGCCGTCGGCGAGCAACAGCGGATCGTACTGTCCGAGGACGTTCTTCCCGAGAAACGAGAGCATGAGCGTCATCGTCCCCGTGTTGAGCACGCGCGCGGCGTCCGGAAAGACGGCGTCGGTTCTGGACTCGATCGGACGCATCACTCGCCGGAACGTCGAGACGTTCGCCTCGATCCAGTGGTGTCGGTTCTGGATCTCGATTCTGTCCGGCAGGTCGAACGCGACCTCGCCGATCTCCCGGATGTTCGTCCGCGCGTCGCGGACGTCGTCGCGGTAGCCGGCGATCTCTCGGTCCCCGAGGTCGATCGACCCCGGTGGCGTCGCCTCTCTCGCCGCGTCGCCGACGGCGTCCCAGTCGACCGGGCCGGCGCCCGACGCACGGGAGATCGTCTGGAGGCTGCGAAAAACGTTCACGCCGAACGTAGAACCCGATCGGAGGAAAACCCTTCGGGGTCGGAGACTGGTAGGGACCGCCGGAGCCGATCGCATCTCTCGGGCACACGCCACCGCTGTCGTCGATCGTTGCGGTCGAGGGACGACGGGTCTCTACGATGGTCCGTCCGAGATCGGCGATCCCTCTCCGTGGGTCGACGGCAACCGAGAGAACGGCCGTCGGTCAGTCGGCGTACTCGGTCAGTTCGACGTCCGTCTCCACGTCGTCGTCGTCCGATTCGGCGAGTTTCTTCGCGACGACCGCCAGCATGACCAGGACGACCAGCCCGACGAACAGCGCCACCCCGCTCCCGGAGTCGTCTTCGTCCTCGATCTCCGCCTCCTCGTCGGCCGCGTCGATCTCCACCTCCTCGTCTTCGTCCTCGATCTCCGCCTCCTCGTCGGCCTCGCTTTCGTCGTCCTTCCCGAAGATACCGAGTTTCGAGCCGCCCGATTCCTCACTGCTCTCGTCTTCGACATCGCTCTCGTCGCTCTCCTCCCCTTCGCTCTTCTTGCCGAACAGCCCGAGCTTCGAGCCGCCCGATTCCTCGACGCTCTCCGTTCCGTCCTGACCCTCGCTCAACAGGCTCCCGATCGAGCCCTGGGGGTGGAAATCGACGGTTTCGATGTTGACCTCGAGCAGTGTCGTCTTCTTGTCTGCCATGAGTCCCAATGCGACCAGGTGGAACTTAGCCGTTCCGCCGGCTATCGAGGCGTTGATGACA
>SKXI01000368.1 GCA_007128515.1 Halococcaceae archaeon
TCGTTGTCGCCACAGCCGTGGGTGTAGATCAGCCCCGACTCGCGGTCGCGCTCGTCGTGGTCGCTGATCGTCTCCAGGGTGATGTCCTCGCTCACGGCGTACATGTTGACGTGGGTGAGCTCGACGCCGTGGTCGTCCTCGTAGGTGCGACAGAGGTACTCGGCGAGCTGCGGGGCGACGTCGTTGTCGAACCCGCCGCGCCGGACGCTGTTCATGTAGAAACGCTCCCGGTAGGTGCCGTACTGGCGCTGGAGCTCGTCGTGGGGTCTGTCGTAGGTCAGCTCCCGGTCGTTGTAGACGTCGATCAGCTCGCCGTCGGCGGTCCGCGCCGGGAAGACGTAGTAGCGGTCGGTCGTTCGGGGGATGGGCGCGAAGACGCTCCACTCCGGCTGGGAGACGGCGAAGGCGCTCGCCACGTCGTCTATCTCGTCCTCGGCCGTCGCGACCCGGTCACCCCGTTCGATCGCCTCGGCCTCGTAGAGGAAAGGGGTGACCGCGAGCAGCGTCATCGAGAGCGCGACGAGGACGACGGCGAAGATGTAGACGGTGGACTTCGCCCAGCGTGCCCGTTTCGAGGTCAGGGCGTAGTCGGGAAAGCCGCGGGCGAACGCCACCGCCCCAGCGAACCGGTCGGTGATCCGCGCGGGCTCGAGACCGACGCGTCTCGCCAGCCGCGTTCCGTCCTCCCAGACCGGCGTCTGGACGAACAGGAGCAGTCCCGCCATCGCGACGTAGGCGAACGCCCCGATCCGTACGGTGATCGCGAACGAGGCGTGGCCGCCGACGAACATCAGCAGGAACGGGAGCCGGAGCCGGCCGGCGAGCAGGATCAGCAAGGGGGAGGCCCAGAGCATGTAGTACCAGGTCAGCCCGCCGTACTGCAGGAGCGTCGGGAACTCGCGGACGACCGGCGCGAGCAGGAACGTCATGTCGTCGAGGCCCATCACGAGCGGGGTGGCCTCGCCGCCCGTCCAGAGCTCGGACTGGGCCTTGTGGTAGGCGTTGACGACGTACATGTAGACCACCTGGCAGAGGATCATCACGGAGGCGACGCCCACGAACGACTCCCGCGGCGGTGTGTCCGAGAGGACGGCGTCGACCGACCACCGCTCGCCCAGCGGGAGGAAGATCGCCCAGAACAGGAGCAGCCGGAAGAGGACGTCGGCGTAGCTGGTGACGAGCGGGTTGTGGTGGTCGAGCGAGACGACGAAGAGAAACGAGAGCACGATCGCGATCCGCGTCTTGTAGCCGAGGATCAACTGGACGGCGACGAGCGCGTGGACGACGAACAGGGCGGCGATGAGCGTCGGATCGGTCGTGAGGTGGAAGATCGAGAAGGCGTTGTCGACGGTCATCGCCTTCGCGAGTTCGCGGGGGACGACCCCGTCGTCGGTGTAGTAGAAGCCGAAGTTCCGCGAGCGCAACGCCAGGTCCGCGAGGATCAGCAGGCCGACGAACACCCGAAAGACCGCGAGCGTCCGCGTGTCGAGCCGAACGCAGTCTTTCAGGTAACCCCCGACCCCCGCCGGGAGCCGGGACGGAACCCCACCGGGTCGCATCTACCCGAAGCGGAGACCGTTCACGGGTATATGTCTTTTCTTCGTTCCGGCTCCGGCCGGCGGGTTTCCGGCGGTGATCAGACCGCCCCGGAGCCGACCGAACTCACCGCGATCGAGCGCGACCGGTCGAACGCGACGGGACTCGTAGCGATCGTTGCGAGTCGTTCCGGTATCGACCACCCGATGTCGGACGATCGAACCGGTACACAGTCGCAACGATCACTATCAGACCCCGCGCCCCTGCAAGCGCTCCTCCTCGGGGATGTCGGCGTTCGCGTCACCTTTCATGCCCTTGCCGATGTCGCTGGCGATCTCCGCGAGCCGCTCGGGGTCGTCCCAGTTGAGCGTCGCCTGGACGATCGCGTCGGCCATCTCGGGTGGGTTCTCCGCGCCGAAGATGCCCGAGCCGACGAAGATGCCGTCACAGCCGTGGTGCATCATCAGCGCCGCGTCCGCGGGCGTCGCGATCCCGCCGGCGGCGAAGTTCACGACCGGGAGCCGACCCGCCTCGGCGGACTCGTGGACGAGGTGGGCGGGCGCGTCGATCTCGCGAGCGAACGCCTCGCGCTCCTCGTGGGCCATTCCCTCCAGCTTTCGGATCGCACCGCTGATCGTACGCTGGTGGTGGACCGCCTGGTTCACGTCGCCGGTGCCGGCTTCGCCCTTGGTCCGGATCATCGCCGCGCCCTCCTCGATCCGCCTGAGCGCCTCCCCGAGGTCGCGCGCCCCGCAGACGAACGGCGAGGTGAACTCGCGCTTGTCGATGTGGTAGGCGTCGTCGGCGGGCGTCAGCACCTCCGACTCGTCGATCATGTCGACGCCGAGCGCCTCCAGGATCTGTGCCTCGGTGTGGTGGCCGATCCGGGCCTTGCCCATCACGGGGATCGAGACCTCCTCGATGATCTCGGTGACGTTCGCCGGGTCGGGCATCCGGGCGACGCCGCCGCGCTTTCTGATGTCGGCGGGGACGGCCTCGAGCGCCATCACCGCGACCGCCCCGGCGTCCTCCGCGATCCGGGCCTGTTCGGCCGTGACGACGTCCATGATGACGCCGCCTTTCTGCATCCGCGCGAACCCCCGCTTCACGAGGTCGGTCCCGCGCTTTAGCTCCTCGATGTCGGTCGCCTCTGACATACGTGAGGGTAGGACGGACGCCAGTAATACGTGTCGGTAGCGGCCGTTGGACGGGGTAGCAAACGTGCGAAGAACGCTACGGTGAGTCATCCAGAACGAGCCAATTGGGGTTTCGCTCAGGGAGCTTGTGGAGAATACCGGGGTGTACGGATCATATCTCGGTAGATCGGGATTCCCGTTGATCGAGTCGTAGGGATCGGCAGAAGCCGTCGTATTTTTGGGTGGTAGAGTACTCGCTTGTGAAGGGTAGCGTGCACGATACAGTACGCGTGTCTAACACAGTCAACGTAGCGATACGCCAGTAACTCCATCTCCGTAGTTATCAGAGGTTAGATATTCGAAGAACGCCCGAAGGAGTTCACAGAGACCCTGATCGGGCGTCTCGACTAACCCTCTCAGCGAAGTCATCGAAGACACCGAGTGGTGTAACTCACTTAATAAAAAACCCGTTACGCGTGAAAATGTCGGACGGTTATGCAGGCAGAGGCGTTAAGAGGTGTCATGGCAGCCACCGATCTTGACGCGTGTCTCGAACTGGTAGCCGATCGTCGCCGACGGAACCTCATCCATCAGCTCCGGCACGATGGCAATGAACAGACGACGATCGATACCCTCGTCGACCGATTAAACCGCGGGGAACGATCCGCCGGTAAGGACCGGCCCCCAACCCGAGAGGGACTCGCCATCCAGCTGTACCATACCCACCTGCCCAAGCTCGCCGATCACGGCGTCGTCGAATACGATCCCGAACGCGGAACCGTTCGGTATCTGTCCGACGAGCGACTCGAAGCCGTCGTGGACTCGCTCCCCGGAGAAATGCCGCTACCAGAGGTGTAATGCTTAGACCATGGTAACGATAGTAGAACTCCAGATCCCAGCAACGGAGACGCAGTTCGCCGAAACCGTCGCGTGCGAACCGTCTCTCGAACTGAAACTCGAACGGGTAGTGATGACGGCGGAGATCCCGATTCGAATCCGGGGATCGTCGAGAGAGGACGTAGAGCGGGCTCTCGGTTCGACGGGGTCTATCGAGAGATACGGTCTGATCTCGAAGCAGGACGAAGAGTTGGTCTACTCGATCCAGTGTGAGCAGGACTTTCAGATCCTGTCGTGGGTCGTCGAGACAGGGGGGACGGTCCTCACAGCCACGCTATCGGATGGGACCTGGTCGGTTCGATTGCGCTATACCGATCACGAAAACGTCGAGGAGACGGTAAACCAGCTGAGGAGAAGGGGTACAACGGTAGACATTACGGCGATCAGGACCATCTCACGGGACGATCTCAACAAGCCCGGCCTCACGGATGGACAGTACGAAGCACTCGAGGCAGCGGTCGAGTACGGCTACTTCGAGATCCCTCGACGGACTACTCTGATGGAGCTATCGGAGCATCTCGATGTCTCACACCAGTCGCTTTCGGAGCGGCTCCGTCGCGCACAGAAAGAGCTGGTCGAACACGAATTTCCCCCCGCGTCTACGGCTACGGAACGGGCCACGTAGTGCCGCTTCGGACCCGAACCGCGTGTCGACGATCGGAGACCGTCCACCGGCTCACGGTCGTGCAGTTCGTCGATGGCGTCACACACCCTGTACGGCACACCTCGGAGACGTGACTCAGGTCCCTTACTGTTCGCCTCACGGCTGGCAACTGCCACGAACACCCGGGCAGCA
>SKXI01000351.1 GCA_007128515.1 Halococcaceae archaeon
AGCTTCTCCGTCAGCAGGTCGCCGCTCCGCCCGACGAACGGTTCGCCCTCCCTGTCCTCCTGCTCGCCCGGTGCCTCGCCGAGGACGAGGAGATCGGCGTCCTCCGGTCCGACGCCGTTGACGATCCCCGACCTGCTCTCGACGAGCGCCGAACACCGCTCGCACTCGACGACCGTACAGCCCTCCATTGCTCCCATACCCGGCGCTCGGTCCGCACTCACAAAGCCGCGACGATCACTCCCCTCCGCGCCACTCGTCGGCCGCCCGTGCGGCCAGCCTGGCGACCCTGATTGGTTCGGGTCGTCCGCCCTCCGGTGTGAACGTCCGGACGATCGACGTGACCTCCTCGTCGTCCAGCCCGACCGTTCTGACGAAGACGCTCTCGTCGTTCACCCGCACCTCGCTCCGCGGCGGCTGGCGCTCGTAGATCGCGAGCCGCCGTTCTCGCTCGTCGCCCGAGAACGCCTCTCTCACCCCGGATTCGAGACCGTCGCTCTCCTCGAAACTCACCGAACAGACCGCCATTCCCGTCCGCTCGTGGAGCCGATTGAGGTCGAAGAGGTTGAACCAGGCGGGCGCGATCCCCGAGAGAAACAGGTACGGAACGTCTTCCCGATCGAGTCGACCCACGAGCGCGCAGAGCCCGGCGGTCGCGTCGAGTCCGCCGACCGAGATCCGCGAGAAGGCGAAGCCGTCGACGACCCGATCGGCGCGGACGACGGCCCCCGCGAGCGTGCTCTCCTCGCCGCGATAGGACTCCGCGACGCCGAGCGCGCGCACGCCGGGCTTCACTCGCCCTCTTTGATCTCCCCGAGGCGTTCGATCAGTTCGGCGTTCGACGCGCCGTTGTCGAACGCGAACTCACCACGGTGGTCCGAACCCGCCGTCACGGCTTCCTCGTCCAGTTCGGTCTCGATCTCGTGGTTTCCCTGTTCGGATTCGTCGTAGCTTCCGAATCCCATGCGTGAGCCTAGCAGGCTTGATCCACTAAAACTCACCGGCGGCGAAGTACTGATGCGCCCGGCTCTCGTCGTGGGGGCATGGATGTCATCGACGCGACGGCGGACGCCGATGGGTTTACGTGTAACGTCTACCTGGTTCCCGGCGACCGGACGGTGCTCGTGGACGCGGGGGCGATGGAGGGCGTCGAGGACGTGGTCGCCGACCACGTCGACCACCTCGACGCGGTCGTGCTCACCCACCAGCACGGCGACCACGTGGACCAACTCGACGCCGTCCTCGACCGGTTCGACGCCGACTGCTACGCATACGACGACCACCCACGACGGACCCACGCCATCGCCGACGGCGAACGCGTCACGATCGGTGACGAGTCGTACGAGGCGGTCTACACGCCCGGTCACGCCGCCGACCACCTCGCGTTCGTCGGCGACCGGGCGCTCTTTTCGGGCGACGTCGTCGTCTACAACGACGAGGCGTTCGACGACGGCAGTTTCGGGCGGACCGATATGTCGGGCCAGTCGCGCGAACGGCTCATCGAGAGCATTCACACGATCCTCGAGCGCCTTCCCGACGGCGTCGAGTCGATGTACCCAGGCCACGGCGACGCGTTTCACGGGGACGTACGCGAGGTGATAGAGCGTGCGCTCGAACGCGCCGAGCGACGGGACCCGAAGTACCCGGAGGACGCGGCGTAACACCGGCAAGTGGTTCCGTTTCCAGTTATCGCTGGATGTCCGGGATCGCCGGTACCCATCCATCCGTAACCGAGAGCGCCGGGTCGGCGTTTATCGGCCTCGCTCCCCTGGTTCGCGTATGGAGTTCCAGGAGGCGACGCACGACGACCGAGGGGCGATCCGGGAGGTCGCCCGCACGTCGATTGAGGCATCGTACGCGCTCAGCCCTCGGACGATCGAGACGCTCCTCGAGACCGAGTTCGGCGAGGAACGACTGGCGGACCTGATCGAGGACGAGTCCGCCCTCGTCGCCCGGGACGACGAGGAGGCGGTCGTCGGGGTCTTCCTCGGGACGACCGAGGACGGGGTCGGGACCGTCGAGTGGATCCACGTCGCGACCGAGGCACGCGGTCGGGGAGTCGGTCGCGAACTGTACGAGCGTGGCACCGAGCGACTCCGGGACCGGGGGGCGGAGACGATCCGGGCGGAGGTGCTCGCGGACAACGCCCAGGGCCGGACGTTCTTCGAGGAGTTCGGCCTGGACGTCGACGACCAGCGCGACGTGGAGATCGGCGAGGAGACGTTCCGCGCACACGTCTACACCGAGGAGGAGTCGGACGACGACGTCTCGCCGCACACCGAATCCGACCCGGTGGTCGAAGCCGGCGAGACGGTCGAGACTCCGGACGGCGAGACGGTCCATCTGGGCGAGGAAGAGCTTCCCGGCGAACAGGGGCCGTTCTACGTGGCCTACGAGGGGAAAGAGCGGGACGAACCGTACAGTTTCGTCTGCGGGAGCTGTGGGACGCTCGTCGAGGCGGTCGACGCGCTCGATCGGGTCGAGTGCGAGGAGTGTGGGAACCTGAACACCCCCGACGAGTGGGACGGGAGCTACCTCTGATACGGACGGGTGTCGTCTCTCACCGGTGATCGCCGACCCGTACTGATACTGTCGGCTGTGACTACGTGGAGATTCTCTCCACCCCGTAGGTGAGAATCTTCAACGACTTACAGCCGACAGCATGAGGATCACCGGTACCCAGTGACGACCGCCCGTACGATCAGACGGTGCGGCGCTCTTTGGCCTTCGGGCGGAGGTTCTTGTAGCCGCACTTGCGACAGCTGGTCGCCCGCGGCGGGTTGCGGGCGTTACACCGCATGCAGATCTGTTTCTCGAGCAACCGCTTTTCCGCGACGTCGAACGATGCCATGGGTGAGGTTTCCCCGGCGCCGAACAAAAGACTTCTCAGTCCGCGCCGAGCCCGAAGTGGACCGAGACGTCCTCGGTCGCGGCTCGCGAGGTCACGAGCGAGACCCCCACGGTGAGCACGAGCCCCAGGCCCATTCCGACGAGCGAGGCGCCCCAGCCACCGTAGGTAGCCGGCACCATCGGGAGGAACGCCGCGGCGGCGTAGAAGAGCTGACTGCCGCAGATCCCGGCGTACATTCCCGATCTGGTCGTTCCGGCCCAGTAGAGCGCGACGATCACTGGGAGGGCGAGCTGGGCGAACCCGGAGAACGCGAGGTCGCCGATCTCGATCAGCGTTCCCGGCTGGCCCAGGCTCGCGAGGAACGTCCCGAGCGCGAAGAGGACGACCACGACCCTCCCCAGGCGGTCCTCGCGACGCTCACCGAGGTTCGGGTCGACGAACGGCCGGTAGAGGTCGCGGGTGAAGTACGACGAGCCCGAGAGCAGCATCGAGTCCGAAGAGGACATCATCGCGGCCATCGCGCCGGCGATGACGAGCGCGCCGAACCAGATCGGGGTGTACTCGGTCAGGAGGAGCGGCAGGACGTTCTGGCCGGGTTCGGCCTCGATGCCGAGGCCACGCGCCCAGGTACCGAGGAGGAACGCGGGGACGAACAGTAAGAGAACGAGCACCGGCCAGAGCGGGAGCGTCCGCTTGAGAACTTTTTCCGAACGGGCGACGAAGAAGCGCTGGTTCACCTGGGGGAACATCGCGACGCCGAAGGCGATGCTGATCGCGAGCGTGAGCATCCGCTGTGGGGTGTAGTACTCGCTGCCGAGCGCGAGCAGTTCGGGGGCCTCCGCGGCGACGCCCGCGCTCGCGACGCTCGGACCGCCCGCGGCGACGAGCACCCAGATGGCCGCCACCCAGACGACGACGAGCATGAACAGCCCCTGCAGGGTGTCCGTCCAGGCGATGCCGCGCATCCCCGCGAGCACCACGTAGACGATCATGAACAGCGTGATGAGCGCCGCCCCACCCCAGTAGGGCAGCGCGCCGTCGGTGAGCGCTTCGAGCGCCGTCCCCGCACCCATCTGCTGGAGCATGACGTAGGGAAAGAGCCAGAAGAGGCTGATCCCAGCGACGAGCCCCCGGAGTCGGCGCGAGCCGAAGCGGTCGCCGAGCATCTCGCCGAGGGTCACATACCCGCCGCGCTGGCCGATCAGCCACTGCTTGTAGCCGATCACGTACCAGAGGATCCCGAAGATGACGCCGTCCATCAGCCCCATCACGAGGATCCACTCCGGTCCCTGGAAGTACGACACGTTCGGGCCGCCGAAGAAGGTGAACGCCGATAGCAGCGTCGCGAAGACGGTAAAGAGCAGGACCACGGTCCCGAACGACCGGCTCGCGAGGTAGTAGTCCTCGGCGGTGCGGTCGGTCAGCCGGTAGGCGACGAGACCGACGACGAGCGCCAGTACGAGATAACCGACGACGATCCCCAACTGGATGGCGACGACGTTCACGACCCCGCCTCCGTGATCCAGAGTCCCCACGAACGGCGGGCGAAGACCCAGAACGCGAGCGAGGTGACGACCATCCAGCCGACGTGCCACCAGATCCACCCCGGCACGCCGAGGTAGAGCCGTGCGTCACCCCAGAGGAACCAGGGGATCGAGAACGCGACCAGCGTCAGGAAGACGAGCGCCCACCCGACCCGTTCGACAGTCGAGGCCATCTGTACACACTCTATCGACCTCGGGGGCTTATCTATTACTATCCTGCTCTGGAATAGTGAACTGATGAAGTTTATTCTTCATAGACGCAGATCGGATACACGATCACGTCGGCTGCTACCCGTGAGTGGACTCAAGGGTGCTGCACCCGTATCCGGTGAGCGTGATCGGGCTGACCGTGGATCTCGCGACGGGGTTCATCGAGAGCTACGGCCTCCTCGCGTTGTTCGTGGTCTTCGTCCTCGAAGGGGCGCTCGTCGGGAAACTGCTCCCGACACGCGCGCTCTTGATCGCGACGGTCGTGGTGCTGGACGACCCGCTCTCGTACCTCTCGGTGCTCGTCGTGGCGGTCGTCGGCGCCACGATCGGCCAGTGTGCGGTCTTCCTCCTCGTTCGCACGCAGGGCTCGATGGAGGTGCTCGACAACCGGTACGTTCCGCTCGAGGACCGATGGCTCTCGCGCTCGCGCGAGTGGTTCGACCGGTGGGGGTTACCCGCGCTGCTGGTCACGAACACGCTGCCGGTCGTCAGAGGCTACCTCGTCGTCGTCGTCGCCCTCTCGCGAACGCCGGCGTACCGCTTTCCCCTCTTCTCGGTCGCCGGGACGCTGGTCTACATCTCCGCGCTCGTCGCGATCGGAGCTGGCGTCGAGTCGGTCATCTAACTCCCCTCGTTCCCCCCGTCGGCCGTCTCCTCGACGGCTTCCTCGAGCCAGTCCGGCTCCTCGACGTCGGCGTCGAGTCCGAGAAACGACATCGACCGCTCGGTAACGACGGAGGAATCGCCGGTCGTCCGTCGCGCTCGCGACTGGAGGGCCTCGAGGCGCCCGGTCCCGTCCACGAGACCGATCGTCCACTCGTCGTCGGTGTACCGCCCGAGGGAGACGATCGTCCGTCCCTCCCGCCGATCGGCCGCCACGAGCGACCCCCGGGAGAGCCCGCCCTGGATCTCCTGGCTCCCCGGCACCCACCTCGACACCGCCCACCCGACCTCCTCCTGACCGGACCACCCGAACGTCGTTTCGCCCTCTTCCTCCGCCCGGTAGAACCCCTCCCCGGCAACTCGGTCCTCCCAGACGTCTCCTCTTCGTCCACGTCGACCTCCGGGCGCTCCGCGGGCGTGGGTAACGCCTCCTCGTCCGCCGGCTCCTCGAGCCAGCCACAGCCGGCGATCCCGCTCGCGAGTCCGAGGCCACCGATGCCGAGGAACGATCGCCGTCGCATGCTCGACCGTGCAAACCGACCGAGAAAAACCTGACGGCGTCCCGTCCTCATCCGCGATGAGAGGGGCTATACATCCGCGCTCCCTACCCCGGATATGGCAACCGTCGGGGTCAGACGACGCGCACGCGAACGGCCGCTCGCGATAACCATCGTTCTGACGCTCGTCGGCTACGGGGCGGTGATCGGGACGTTCGCGGGCCTGATCCCCTACCCGACGATCGGCGAGACCGGTGTCGACGTCCTCACGCACCTGATCGCGCTGACGAACGCAGGTGCAACGATCGCACTCGTCCTCGGCTGGTACTGGATCCGGCAGGGCGAGGTAGCGAAACACAGGGCTGCTATGCTCTCGGCGTTCGGACTCATCCTCCTCTTTTTGCTCTTCTATCTCCCCCGGGTCGGCGGAGGCGGCGAGAAGTACTTCGTCCTCGAGTCGGCCTACGCGTGGGTACCGCTCTGGGAGGGGGTTCGGTTCGCGTACCTCGGGATGCTCGCGATCCACATCGTCCTCTCGGTGATCGCCGTCCCGCTCGTTCTGTACGCCGTCACCCTCGGGCTAACGCACTCGCCGAGCGAACTCGGGAACACGCTCCACCCGACGGTCGGCCGGATCGCCGCCGCGACGTGGATCCTGAGCCTCGTCCTCGGCATCGTCACCTACGTCCTGTTGAACCACCTCTACGCCGCCGAGTTCGAGCCTGCGCTCGTCCTCCTGCCCCTGTAGTTACCCCCACCTCACCCCGTCGGCTGAGCGGCGGGTTCGCGCAGCTTCATGTGTCGGACCCATGCAGAGCGAGTATGATCGCAGGTGCAACCGGCTGTGTCCACCACGCGACGGCCGAACCGAACGACGGCAGGGAACTCGGAACGAAGATCACGGAGGCGATCGCCGAGGCGAAGGGCGTCTCCCCCATCGACCTCGAGTTCAGCCTCGCGGAGACGATCGACCCCGAGGCGCTCGACGCGCTCTTCCCGCGGAGCGGCGACGATGAGGCGTTCGTCTCCTTCCACGTCGACGAGTTCATGGTGATGGTGTTCGCGAGCGGCGACCTGATGCTCTACGGCCAGGAGTGATCACGAGCGACGACCGATACCTTCAGAGCGCGATTTCACTCGTCACCGCCTCGCACTCCGTACAGCGGATCCGTAACCGCTTACTGCCTTCGTCGAGTTCGGGGACCTGAACGGTTTCCTCCCCACACTCGGGGCACTCGCGGTAGTACTCGATCTCTTCCGTCTCCCGTGGCGCGCCGAACGCGAGGACCGTCGCACGTCCTTCGCTCCGGTTCCGCCCCAACTGGAACTCGCCGGGTGCGAAGCGGATCACCTCGCCTGCGCTCACCTCGACCCCACCCGATTCGGTCTCGAACGTCACCGTACCCTGCTGGACGACGAACACCTCCTCCTGATCGAGGTGTCGGTGGTACTCGTAGCCGATGCTGTCGCCCGGTTCGAGTTCGAACTGGTTGATCGCCAGGTCGGTCGTCCCCAGGGCGTCGGAGAGCGGCCGAACCACGTCCGCGGGGCTGCTCGTCGGTGGCTGTTCGATCGCATCGATCCGTACTTTCTCCATACACCGTCGACAGCTACCGTCGGCATAACTGTGTACTCGGACTGGGCTCTCACCCGGAACGGTTACCCGAGTGCCCACGTTCTCGACACGTGTTCCCACACGCCCTCGAATCCGACCGGCTCGACGTCGAGGGGCTCTCCCGCGAAACCGTCGAATTCCTCGCGCTCTACGATCTGTTCGGCCGGGGACCGGACGTTGGGGCGGTCTTCGAGGACGTCGACTCCGATCCCTACCGAACGCCGAAGGAGACGTACGAGTTCGTCCGACGTGCAGAGACGCAGTGAGACGACGGGAGAGGGAAGTACGCGATTCGACCGAAGGCGGGTGAGGAGGGCCCAGGGGAGGTCGCCGGCGTCATCGGGGTCTACTCCGACAGGGAGCGACGACCCCCGACGCTCGGGATCGTACTCGACGAACGGTCCTGGGGGTGGGGCTACTCTGGCGAACGGGCCGACCTGTTCGTCCGCCTCGCCTTCGATCGTCTCGGCCTCGACCTGGTCGCGGTGACGTACATCGAGGGGAACCCGCGTTCGATGCGGGCGATCGAGCGCTACGTCGAGCGGTTCGGCGGACGCTACGGGGGGCTGCTGCGGACTGGCTCGCGGTCGGGGGCGAGGTGTTCGACTGTCACCGCCATACGATCCACAGAGACGAGTGTGAAAACGCGAGATCGAAAGCGAGCGTCGACTCGAATCGAACCGGTCAGTACTCCTCGTCGAGGATGTCCGACACCGTGACCACTTGGACGTCGGCCTCCTCGATGTAGTCGAGCAGCGACTCGAGTTCGTCTACGGTGATGTCGTCGAGGTCGCCGTCGCCGACGCCGTGGGCGAGGCCGATCGCGAGCTGGTTGTACTCGGCGGCCATGTCGACGAGCTGGGTGAAGCCGTCGAGGTCGTGCATCGCGTTCCGCGAGACCGAGTGGGGATCGGTCGGGGGCATCGCGTTGTTGCAGGCACCGAAGTAGGAGTTGAACTCGTAGAACTCCCGGGTGATGTCGACGACCTCCTGGTTCACGTCGTGGTACGGGACGAAGTGCGCACGCGCCCCGTCCTCGAACCCGCGACCCGCGAGGTACTCGTGGTCGGCTTCGAGTTCGGCTCGCGCCTCCTCCGGGTCCATCTCGGTGAGCGTGTCGCTACGCTCGGTGTGCGCGGAGACGTCCCAGCCGGCGTCGCGCATCTCCCGAAGGTGATCGACCGTAAGGCGCCCCCCGACGTTGATCGACGGCGGGATCGCCGCGAGCACGCCGCGCATCTCCCGCTCTTCCATCAACGGGAAGGCGTTCTCGTACTGGCTCTCGACGATGTCGTCGAACGTGAGCATCACGTAGCCCTGATCCGCGGCATCGGTGAGCCTGAGATCGTCGATCCAGAACCGGGTCTCCTCGTCCTCCTCGCCCTCGAGGAAGATCCGGATCTCCTCGACGTCGCTCAGGTCCGGCTCACCACGAACGCTCGTGTAGCCGACATCGACGCGCTGCCAGCCCTCGTACATGCTGAGGATTCGCCGTCGGCAGGTGAGCATGTCGCTCTCGAACGGCGCGAGCACCTGGACGACCAGGTTCGTCGGTCGCGGCGAGTCGACCCTAACCGCGAGCGAGAGGTCCTGCCCCTCCATGTCGAGGCCACCGATCGCCTGGAGGACGCCGGCCCTGCCCTCCTCGCTCTCGATGCGCAACGACTGACTCCCGGTGAGCGCTTCCTCCTCGTCGCCGGCGAACTCGCCGGCGAGCGTCGCCCACTCGTCTATGTCCTCGAAGTCGTCGAGGAGTTCACCGTGGCCGATCGCGGGCGGGGTGACGTCCTCCTCCTCTTCCTCGGGGGTCTCCTCCTCGGCATCGTCACCTTCGTCGTCGGCGTCGTCGGCCTCCTCGCCGTTGGCGGCCACGTCGTCGTCGTCCGAGTCGTCGGTTCCCTCCTCGTCGTCCCCGCCGAGGTCCGCACAGCCGGCCAGCAGGGCCGTCCCGGCTCCGACCGTCGCGAGGAACCGGCGTCTGTTCGAGCGCTGTAGCATTATCTATTGGTCGACGGGGGCGTGGCGGCTTGGTAATAAAGGTGATAAGCGAAGTTACGTCCCCGCTAACACCGTCGGCCGTGTGCGACACGTGGTACCGACCTGAACGCGCTCTCACTCGTTCCGGCTCGATCCGGTGAAACCCGGTGACTGCTCTCCGATTAGCGACGAACTAACCCCGCCGAGCACCCGGCGAACCGGCCCGAGACGGCATAGTAATGTGTCCGGCGACTCCATCCCTGGCAATGAGTCTGTTCGGAACGAGTGGGATCCGTGGTCCCGTCGGCGAGTCCGTGACCGCCGACCTGGCGCTCTCGGTCGGCCGCGCGGTCGCGACCGAGGGGACGACCCGGGTCGCCCTCGGACGGGATCCCAGGGCGACCGGCGAGTGGCTGAGTGGTGCCGTGGCGGCCGGCCTCCGCGAGTGTGGAGCCGACGTGGTCGACCTCGGGATGGTCTCGACCCCGACGCTCGCCCGGGGGGTCGCGTGGAACGACGCCGATGCCGGCGTGATGGTCACGGCCTCGCACAACCCCGCTCCAGACAACGGCATCAAGCTCTGGAACCCCTCGGGACAGGCGTACACGCCGGAGCAGTGTGACAGGATCGAGACCCGCATGGAGGACGCGACGTACGCGCTCTCGCCGTGGGATCGGACCGGGCGGAGCGAGGAGGTCCCACGCGCGGTGGACCGCCACGTCGCCACGCTGGTCGGGCGAACGCCCTCGCTCTCGGGACTCTCGGTCGTCGTGGACGTCGGCAACGGTGCGGGCGGGCTCACCGCACGAGCGCTCTCCGATCTGGACGCCGACGTGAGCGTACTCAACGCGACCCCGGACGGGACGTTCCCCGGTAGACCCAGCGAGCCGACCGCCGAGAACTGCGAGGTGCTCTCCCGGGTGGTCGCGGACTCGGACGCCGACCTCGGCATCGCACACGACGGTGACGGCGACCGGATGCGCGCCGCGACCGAGTCCGGCCGGTTCGTCCCCGGCGACGTCCTCCTGGCGCTGTTCGGACGGATGGCGGCGGGCGAGGGCGGGCGTGTGGCGGCGCCGATCGACACGAGCCTCGCGGTCGACGAGGTACTGGAGACGGTCGGCGCGTCGGTGACCCGCACGCGCGTCGGCGATGTCTTCGTCGCGGAGCGGGCGACGGAGCCGGACGTCGTCTTCGGCGGCGAGCCGAGCGGCGCGTGGATCTGGCCGGAGGAGACGCTCTGTCCGGACGGCCCGCTCGCGGCCTGTCGTCTCGCGGAGCTGATCGCGACCGAGGGATCGTTCGACGCGCTGGCAGGGGAGGTCCCGTTGCCGGAGCTCCGTCGCGGAGCGGCCCGGGTCGAGGAGTCCGAGAAGGCCGACCTGATGGCGCGGGTCGAGCGGGAGGTCGAGGCCGAGTACGACGCCGAGCGGTTGACGACGATCGACGGCGTCCACGTCACGTTCGACGACGGCTGGATACTCGTCCGCCCGAGCGGCACCGAGCCGAAGGTGCGAGTGACCGCGGAGGCACACGAGAGCGAGCGGGCAGAGGAGCTCCTCGGGATCGCGGAGTCGCTCGTCGGCCGGCCCGTCTCGTGACCACCGTTTCCGAGCTATTCGGTCGTTTTCGTCGATCGAGCGGTTTAGTACCTCCATAGGAAACCGTCGTTCGTTCCTCCTCCCGGGGGATGGTGGCGTACGTGCTCGCTCTGAAGCCAGCGGTCGGTCTCTACGGACAGCACGACCCGAGTGCCGTGCTGTTTCGCGACGGCGAGATCGTCTTCGGCATCGAGGAGGAGCGTCTCTCGCGGAACAAACACGCCGTCGGGGAATTCCCCGAGCGTTCGATCGAAGCCTGTCTCGACCACGAGGGTATCGATCTCACTGACGTCGACGAGATCAGGCTCCCGTACCGCCCGGAGCTGCGCTCTCGCATCCTCGGGCACTACCTCCGTGACGCACTCTCGGTCGGCGGGCTCGCAGCGAAGGCGAACGCGATCGAGAGCGTCGTCCGGTCACAGATCGTCTCGCAGTTCTTCTCCACGCGGAGCGTCGAGCGCCGGCTCGCGGCGATCGACGAACCGGTCCCCCCGATCCGAACGATGGAGCACCACGCCTGTCACGCCGCGAGCGCGTTCCACCCCTCCGGCTTCGACGACGCGTTAGTGCTCACGATCGACGCGAAGGGCGAGTACGACTCGACGGTGGTCTGGGACGGAACGGGAGGGGGGCTCGAACGGGTCCGGACCTACGAACACCCGAACAGCCTCGGGCTCTTTTACGCCGTGGTCACGGAGTACCTCGGCTACCGGATGTTCAACGGCGAGGGCAAGGTGATGGGGCTGGCTCCCTACGGCGAGCGCGACCCGGAGATCGAGGCGGCGCTCAGGGAGGTCGTCGAGACCGGTGTGGAGTACGACGTGACGCCGCTGACGAGGCGCTGGGGCACCGACCACGGGGTCTCGCTGCTGGAGGAGCTGTTCGATCGACCGCGAAAGAAACGGGGCGGGGAGTTCGGCCAGTGGGAGCGGAACCTCGCACACACGGCCCAGGCGCTCTTGGAGGAGACGGTGCTCTCGATCACGGAGACCTACTGCCGCCGGTTCGACCGGTCGACCGTCGCGCTCGCGGGCGGCGTCGCGCTCAACTGCAAGATGAACCAGTGCATTCGCGACTCCGAGGTCGTCGACGGTATCTTCGTCCAGCCGGCGGCCCACGATGCCGGCCTCGCGATCGGTGCTGGCTACATCGATCAGCGACCCGCGGACGTACCGGAGATGACGACCGCCTACCTCGGACCGTCGTACGACACGGACGAGATCGTCGACCTCTTCTCCGTGAACAAGATCGCGTACGAACTGCCCGAGGAGGTCGAACCTCGCATCGCGGAGCGACTCGCCGACGGCGCGCTCGTCGGCTGGTTCCAGGGGCGGATGGAGATCGGTCCGCGCGCGCTCGGTAACCGATCGATCCTCGCCGATCCCCGGACAGTCGAGTCCCGCGACAGGGTGAACGAGTTCGTCAAACACAGGGAGGGCTGGCGTCCGTTCGCACCGTCGATACTGGAGGAGGCCGCACCGGAGTACCTCGTCGGCGGCGAGCCGGCGCCGTTTATGATCCAGACGTTCGACGTCAGGGAGGAGAAGCGACGCGACCTCGAGGCCGTGTTGCACCCCGCCGACGACACCACGAGGCCGCAGACGGTTCGAGCCGACCAGAACCCGCGGTATCACGGACTCATCTCCGAGTTCGAGGCGATCACGGGCGTTCCGGCCCTCCTCAACACCTCGTTCAACGACAACGGCGAACCGATCGTCACCCGACCGTCGGAGGCGATCAAGGACTTCTTCGGGATGGGTCTCGACGTCCTGGTCCTCGGGGACATCGTCGTCGAGAAGGCGGCACAACGACCCGTACCGGCGGCCGACGACGAACGGGTCGCCGGTCGGTCCCCGGAACGATGAGTGGTATCTAGTCGCTCATTCTCCGTTTCAGGGGCGTTAGATGCCAGATAACAAAGAGGCAACTGCGAAAACGAAGGGTCAATGCAGGCTGTCATCTTGGCTGCGGGACAGGGAACCCGTCTCCGCCCTCTCACCGACTCGGTTCCCAAACCGATGTTACCGGTCGTCGAGAAACCGATCACCGCGCACGTCGCCGACGCCGCCGTCGCCGCCGGCGTCGACCGGTTCGTCTTCGTCACCGGCTACATGGGCGAACAGGTCGAGGAGTACTTCGGCCAGGAGTACCGGGGCGTCCCGGTGAGCTACGCCAGGCAGGAAGAACAGCTCGGCACCGCCCACGCGGTCCGGACGGCCCGCGACTCGCTCGACGACGGGCCGTTCTCGGTGCTCAACGGCGACAACCTCTACGACCCCGAGTGCGTGGCGGAGCTCTTCTCGAACGGCCCGGCGCTGGGGGTCACACACGTCGCGGAACCGCAGAACTACGGCATCTGTTCGGTCGAGGACGACAGGGTGGTCGAGATCATCGAGAAGCCGAGGGACCCGCCATCCGACCTCGCGAACGCCGGCGCGTACGTCTTCCCGAGCGAGGCGCAGTCGTACCTCGACGTCCCGATGAGCGAGCGGGGCGAACACGAGCTCACGGACGTCCTCTCGCGGGTGATCGACGAACACTCTGTCACGCCGGTCGAACTCAGCCGGTGGATGGACGTCGGCCGCGCCTGGGAGCTCCTCGAGGCCAACGGGCTCTACGTCGAGAACCAGGACCCGGTCGTCGAGGGGACGGTCCACCCGGACGCGGAGCTCAGGGGGAACGTGGCCGTCGAACGAGGGGCGACGATCGACGCCGGTGTCGTCATCGAGGGGCCGGTCAGGGTTCGTTCGGGGGCGGAGGTGGGCCCGAACGCGTACATCCGGGGTGCGACCGTTCTCGAACCGAACGTCCACGTGGGCAGCAGCGTCGAGATCAAGAACAGCCTGATCATGCGTGGGACGAAGATCCCGCACCTCTCGTACGTCGGCGACAGCGTCCTCGGCCGGTCGGTGAACTTCGGTGCGGGGACGACCGTGGCGAACCTCCGCCACGACGGCGAACCGATCGACCTCACGGTCAAAGGCGAGCGGGTATCGACCGGCCGCCGGAAGTTCGGCGTCGTCGCCGGCGACGGCGCGAAGACCGGTATCAACACCTGTCTCGGACCCGGCGTGACGCTCTCCCCTGGCGCGACGACGCTCCCGGGCGAGACGGTGACGCGCGACCGCTGATCGGCCGGGGCCCCGGCGACGCCGGTCGCGCGTTATTCGGAGGATAATAATACGAGCTACGCGTCTATCCGTGACGATGAGCGACGATCCGTCGTCCGGCAGGCGGTCGCGCCGCCGGATCAACCCGGACGGTTCGCCGCAGTCGGACTCCGGAAGCGACGCGAGCCGGGACCCACAGCCGCGCCGTCAGGAGCGTCGCTCCGACTCCTCGGACCGATCCGGGCTCTCCCCCAGCCCGAGTGGCGACCCCGATCGGGAGCCGTCCTCGGCGCCGGGTTCGCCACCGCCGGACGAGGGCGAGGACTACGGGACCGCGTTTCAGCGACTGATGCTCGTTCTGGGTGCCGCGATGGTCATCGCCGCGATGCTGATAACGGTGGGGCTGCCGGGGCTTCCCGGCGCCGACGCCCCCGCGGACGAGCAGCCGGAAGACGGAGCGCCGGAAGACGAGGTCCCCGAAACGGATGACGAGGAGACGACCGACGAGGACGCTGACGCCGACGACGAGGAGGACACCCCGATCGTGGAGGACGACGACCCCCCACCGGAGGAAGCCGATGACGCCGGGTCAGCCGACGACGCTGGACCCGCGGACGACGCTGGACCCGCTGACGATGCCGACGACGGCGGGAACGACGGGGCCGACGACACGGACGACGCGGACGACACGGACGATGCCGACGAGGCGGACGACGCGGATGACGACACGGATGACGCGGACGATGCCGGCGACGCTGATGACGACACGGACGATGCCGACGAGGCGGACGACGCGGACGACGCGGATGACGCTGACGACGCGGATGACGCTGACGACACGGACGACGCAGATGACGATGCCGACGACGCTGACGACACGGACGACGCTGACGACGCGGATGACGCTGACGACACGGACGACGAGGACGACGCTGACGACGAGGACGAGGACGATGACGACGGACCGATCGACGTGACGATCGGCGACGACGAGGACGAGG
>SKXI01000035.1 GCA_007128515.1 Halococcaceae archaeon
CGTCCGACGGAGGAGGGCTACCGGATCATCACGGCCGCGGACGTCGCCGACGTCGGCTTCTTCGTTCCGGAGGTCGCCATCCCGATCGTCGGGATGTTCGTCGGCGTCTACGCGATGGGCGTCGGGATCATCGGCTACTACCAGGACGAAGTGACCACGCCCCAGCGTGTGCTCTTCGGGCTCTCCTCCGTAGCGATGATGGCGCCCGCGCTCTTCTTGCTCTCGGCGCAGGGGATCGGCCGCTGGGCCGGTATCTGGCTGATCCTCGACCAGCCGATGTTCGACCTGGGACTGCGCGCGGTCGGGCTGGTGCTGCTGGTCGCACTCCTCGTCGTCAACCGCCGGGAGACGGGCGAGGCGGAGCCCCAGCCGACGGCGGCCAGCGCGACCCGCTGACCGTCGGGTTTAGCACCCTCCGGCGAGGACGGACGCCATGGCCGGCCCTCCCGACCGTGGCGAGCCTCCGTGGCTCGACCTCCGCGAGCTCCGGATCGAGCGCTCGCCAGCGGCGCTCGCGAGGAACGGCCTGGTCGTGCTCGCCTGGACGGCGCTGCTCGCCTGGCTCTTTACCAGGAGGGGCTATCCGGAGACCGCGTTCTACGCGCTCGCGGTCGGCGCGCTCTGCTTCTACCTGATCCTGCTCGCGTCGGTCGATCGCCGCGTGAGCGACGCCGAGCGGGGCGACGTGCGATCGGAGCGAAACCGCAAGGGCTGATACGGCGCCGTCGAACGTCCGGGTATGGCAGTCGACACCGCGATGAACGCGCTGCACCTGCTCTTCGCCGCGCTCTGGGTCGGCAGCGTGCTCTTCGTCACCGTCGGGATCCTCCCGTTCGCCCGACGTGGCGAGTTCAACGCCGCTCCCCTCGAATCGGTCGTCTCGCGTCTCAGAACCGTCTCCCGGGCGAGCGTGCTCGTCCTCTTGCTCACCGGCGGCCACCTCGCGGGGACCGGCTACACGGCCGAGACCCTCTTCGGGTCCACCCGCGGCCACCTCGTCCTCGCGATGGTCGCGCTCTGGTTCGTCCTCGCGGCGCTCGTCGAGGTCGGCTCGGCCAGACTCGCTCGCGGCCTGGCGGAGCGAAAGGTCAGGGAGCCGGCCGCGCGGGCCCGGCCGTTCTTCCTCGCGGCCTCGCTCGTCGGCGTCCTGCTGTTCGTCGACGCCGCGTTGCTCTCCAGCCCGCTCACGTTCTGAGCCGATGGTCGATCCCTTCCTCGGCGCGGGCCTCGCGCTCGTCGCGGCGCTCGCCTGGGCCGCCCAGTACGTCTTCATCAGGCTCGCCACGACGGACGGCTCGACGCTCGACGCCGTTGCCGTCGCGCTGGTCTGTAACGTCGTCATCGTCGTCCCGCTCGCGCTGGTGCTCTCCTCGCCCCCGGACGTGACGAGCCTCGAGGCCGTCGGCGCGTTCGTCGGCGCCGGCCTCGCGGGCTCGCTGTTCGGCCGACTCTGTCAGTTCCGGGCGGTCGAGACGATCGGTGCCAGCAGGTCGGCACCCGTCATCGCCTCGACCGCGCTCTTCTCGACCGTACTCGCTGTACTCTTCCTCGGCGAGACGCTCACCCTCGCTCACGCCCTCGGGATCGTCCTGATCGTCGCGGGCGTCGCCTACATCTCCTGGGAGACGGCGAACGAGGAAGCGGAAGTCCCGCTCCGAGAGGTCGGCATCTCGCTCCTGATCCCGCTCGGGGCGGCGGTCTTCTTCGCGATCGAACCGGTGTTCATCTCCTGGGGGCTGGCGGACGGAACGCCCGTGATCGCGGGCTTCGGGATCAAGGTCGTCGCCGCTTCCATCGGGTTTCTCGTCGCGCTCTCGCTCACCGGCTCGCTGCCCGAGCCGGGCGACCTCGTCGGTCCTAGCCTGACGTGGTACGTCGCCGCGGGCGTCGCGAGCACGCTCGCGCTGGGGGCGTACTTCCTCGCCCTCGAGATCGCACCGGTGGTCGTCGTCGTCCCGATCATCCAGGTCTCGCCGCTGGCGGTGCTCGTCCTCTCGTATCTCTTCCTCCCGCGCGGGCTCGAACGCGTGACCTGGGACCTCGCGGTCGCCGCTAGCGTGGTCGTGGCGGGGGCGGTCGTCGTCTCGGTGTCGGGGTGAGTCGTGTCCGGAAGGGGTCGACCGGTACACGAGACGGCGTCGGTCGGCTCGTCTCGGCGTCCACTGCCGGGTGTGTTGGTGGATTTATATCGGCCGGTCGCGTAGCGCGGTCGAACTCCGGACCACGGGCTTCGACGCATCATGAAGATCCTCTCCTGTAACGCCGGCTACCTGCTCGGGGACCAGAACGTCCTCTGGGGCTACGTCCCGCCACCGGTCGAATCGCTGTTCGGCGACGGCGAGGCCGAACGGCGGGCGCTCGGACGACTCGTCTCCGTCATCGAGCGCGAGCGTCCCGACGTGGTGACGCTCGTCGAGGTCGACCAGGGGTCACACCGAACCGTCACCGACGGCCAGTACCGGACGCTCGTCGAAACGCTTCGGGAACGGGGACTCCCCTACGGCGGCGCCGTCGCCAACAAGTACGGCGAGGGTGGCGGCGTGGCGTCGCTGCCGTTCTTCGGTCACCTCGCCAACGCCGTCCTCTCGCATCCACGTCGTCCCGTCCGGACACACTACCTCGAGGCCGGTCGGAAACGCCTCGTCATCGAGCTGGAACTCGCGGCGGAGCTGGTCCTGTTCGTGGTCCACCTCTCGCTCGGCGCCCGGAGCAGGGAGCACCAGTTCGGGGAGCTCGCCGACCTGCTCGCCGCGCGCGCCGACGGGCGGGAGGTCGTCGTCACCGGCGACTTCAACACGTTCGACGAGACCGACGCGCTGGAGGCGTTCGCCGACCTGGCGGGACTCGAGACGTGGATCCCCGGCGAGACGATCCGGTCGCGACCGCTCGACAGCCTGCTGCTCGACTCGCGCTGTCTGGACCTCTTTCTCTGCTCGCCGACGGTCGACGTCGAGCGCTGTGACGTGCTCGACGTCCAGCTCTCGGACCACCGCCCGGTCGTCCTGGAGACGGGCCGGTGAACGACCGCCCCCGCGGGGGACGACCGGGCTTCCCCTCGCCCGATATCGAGCGAACGCCGACGAACGAGGTTGAGGTCGAACCGAGCGTCCGGCTGCTGGAGACTGACGATTCGGACCGACGCTTCCGGGATGCACTGGCCGAGCTGTTCGCCGGCGACGGGACCGTCTACGTCGTCAGCGGCTACTTCACGTACCACGGCTACCTCGGGATTCGCGAGGGGATCGTCTCGTTCCTCTCGCGCTCCCCGGAGAACCGGCTGATCCTCGTCGTCGGCCCGGCCTCCGACCAGTTCTCGGCGAAGATCGCCCACGACCTCTGGACGCTCGACGACCACGGCCAGGTGTCGCTCTACAAGCAGCCACGGGGCCTCCACGCGAAGCTCTACGCACGCGACGGGCCGGAGCCGATCTGTATCGTCGGCTCCGCGAACATCACGCGGGTCGCCTTCGCCTACAACGTCGAGCTCAACGTCGAGCTGCGCTACGAGAGTAGCGACCATCCGGAGCTGAAGCAGTTTCTCGAGTGGGCCGACGGGCTCGTCGCGCGCTCCGAGCCGCTGCGCCGGCGCGACGTCTTCGGTCCGGTACAGGTCGGCAACTCCGTCGTCAACTGGACCAACAAGGCGCGGCTGCTGCCGAAGCGCGACGTGGCCCTCAGGCTGATCCCCGTCCTGGTGCTCTTACTCCTGCTCTCGGGACTGTTCCGCCTGATCTGACCGCTCGCGGACTGCCGCCTCGGGTACGCTTTTGTGAACCGCCCGCACACACGGGACATGGAGTACACCACCCTCGGATCCACGGGACTGAACGTGAGCCGGATCTGTCTCGGCTGCATGAGCTTCGGGTCGAAGGAGTGGCGCGAGTGGGTGTTAGAGGACGAGGAGGGCAAAGAGTTGGTCGAGCGCGCGATCGACCTCGGGATCAACTTCTTCGACACCGCGAACATGTACTCGCGCGGGGAGTCCGAACGGATCCTCGGCGAGGCGCTGTCGGGCTACGACCGCGACTGGACGGTCGTCGCGACGAAGGTCTACAACCCGATGGACGAGGAGAACCCGAACGCACGCGGGCTCTCGCGGAAGGCGATCGAACAGGAACTCGAGAACAGCCTCTCGAGACTCGACATGGAGACGATCGACCTCTACCAGATCCACCGCTACGATCACGACACGCCGATCGAGGAGACGCTCTCGGCGCTCGACGACGCCGTCCGTCGGGGGCAGGTCAGATACGTCGGCGCGAGTTCGATGTGGGCCTACCAGTTCGC
>SKXI01000411.1 GCA_007128515.1 Halococcaceae archaeon
CCGGGCGCAGCGTCGCCATCGGGAAGACCCGGTCGCCCGCCTGGAACTTCACCAGCGTGTACTCCTGGTACTCGACCTCCTCGCCCTCGAGCAGGTCGTGGGTCGTGACCGGGTTCTCCTGTTCCGTACAGTACTTGACCGGGTGAAGCCCCTTCTCCAGCAGCCCTCGCTCCTTCAACGTCTCGTACTGCCAGGTGATGAACTTCGAGTAGCGCTCGTCGTTCGTCGTGAACTCCCGACGCCAGTCGATCGAGAGCCCGAGCGACTGCATTCCCCTCTTGTAACTCGACGCGGCCTCCTCGATGAAGTACCGCGCGTAGCCCATCGGCGTCTCCAGCGACTCGAGGTCGGCGTCCGGAACGCCGAACGCCTGCTGGAGCGACTCCATCTGCGAGGCCTCACCCTTTTTCAGACGCTCGACCGCGCCGACGATCGGCGTGCCGGTGACGTGCCAGGCGATCGGGAAGAGGACGTCGTCGCCCCGCGCCCTTCGGTACCGGGCGTAGACGTCCGGCACCGTGTACGTCCGGGCGTGGCCGATGTGCATCCCACCGCTCGGATACGGATACGGAACCGTGACGAACGTCTTCTCCCCATCGCCAGGATCCGGCTCGTAGCGGCCCTCCTCGGCCCACCGCGCCCGCCACCGCTCTTCGAGGTCCTGCGGGTCGTACTCCATACAACCCGATGCCACGGCGGGGCTAAAAGAACACCTATACCCGACCGTCTCGGCTGTCGGCTCACTCGATACTGATCGACGTCCCGTCCCCGCCCTCGACCTTCGGGAGCCTGACCGTGAGCACGCCGTTCGCGTACCGGGCGGTCGTCGCCTCCTCGTCGACGGCCTCGGGGATCCTGACCGTCCGGCTGACCGACCGCCGCCGTCGCTCGCGCCGGATGTACTCGACCTCGTCGTCCTCGTCGACGCTCTCGGTCTCCTGCTCGGCGGAGAGTTCGAGCGTTCGCTCCGAGAGTGTGAGCGAGATCTCCTCACGATCGTAGCCCGGCAGGTCGGCCGTGACGACGAACGCGTCGCCCTCGTCGACGAGGTCGACGGCGGCCTGTTGGCCACCGACCGTCGTGGGCGCCCACTCACCCTCCTCGAACCCCTGGCTCATGCGGTCGAAGAACTCCTCGATCTCCTCGAACGGGTTGCGTCGAGTCATATTTCGTCCTACGTCGGCCAACTAAATATACTGTGGGCCGGCCGTCGGTCGCGCCGCTCGTTCTCCAGCGGTGTCGAGCCTCCTCACGGAGCTACAGCCGACGGCGGGGCGGTCAGTGAAAGGTCGCGGGCAGTGCGAGCGCGACGCCGTTCGTCCAGCCGAAGCCGTACTGGAGGGGATACTCGCCGCCGCCGCCGACACCCGACCCGCCGGTCACGTCGTACTTCTCGAGCATCAGTCCCGTGCGGTCGAACACCTGCCTGTTACAGTCGAGCCACCGTCCCGCGATCCGCTCGGCGAGCGCGTCGTGGCCGTAGCGTCTGAGACCGATCACCGCCATCCAGTGAAGCGGCGCCCAGCCGTTCGGGTAGTCCCACTGCTCGCCGGACTCCGTGAGCGTCGTCACCAGCCCGCCCGGGTGGAGAAAGCGCTCCTCGAGGGTGGCCGCGACCGCCGACGCCTGCTCCTCGCTCGCCATGCCACAGAACAGCGGGACGACCGCAGCGAGCGACCACGCGTCGGTCCGTTCGCCCTCCGTCCAGCAGTGGTCGAAGTAAAACCCCGCCTCCTCGTCCCAGCAGTAGCGGTCGACCGCACGCCGCCGCTCCCTCGCCGCCCGGGCGTACCGCCTCGCGTTCTCGGAGCTCCCGAACGTGCGCTCCCACCGCGCGAGCTTCGACTCCATCGCGTAACAGAGCGCGTTCAGATCGACGGGCAGGAGTTCGGTGGTCCGGATCGTCTTCAGGCCGCCGTCGAGCCACCGGCTGCTGAAGTCCCAGCCCGACTCGCAGGCCGCCCGGACGTCCCTGTAGAGCCGTCGGTCCTCGCGGCCGGCCGCCTCGGCGAGTTCGACGTCTTCTCGGTAGGACTCCTCGCGCGGGGCCGCCCGGTCGTCCCAGTACCGGTTGAGCACACCCTCCTCGGTCCGGACGACCCGACGGTACGCCGGCTCGTCCTCGGTCACCTCCTCCGCCCCGTCCGTCCAGAACTCGTACTCGCGTCGCAGTTTCGGGAGGTACGGCCGGATCGCGTCGGTCCCGCGTTCGTTCTCGAGGATATCGAGCAGGTGGCAGAACATCGGCGGGTTCGACCGGCTCGCGTAGTAGATGCGGTTCCCGTTCGGTACGCAGCCGTAGCGGTCGACGAGCGCCGCGTAGTTCTCGGCGAGGTCCGCGACCAGGTCGATCCGTCCCGTGACGGCCAGGCCGGTGGCGGTGAAGTAGGTGTCCCAGTAGTACGACTCCCGGAACCGCCCGCCGGGTATCACGTATCGCCGTGGTACCGGGAGGAGCGTGCTCCACTCTCGCTCCTCGCTGGGGTCCCTGATGAGGTGCTTCCAGAGCGCGTCGACGTACCGTTCCATCGAGACCCGCGAGGGGTCGGCCGAGGTGATGGGGTCTTCCGGTAGCGTGAACGACTCCGAGACGAACCGCCCGGTGTCGAAGTCCGGACCGTCCCGTCCGCGCTCGAACCGCTCCCTGATCTCCTCGGGCGTCAGATCGGGAACCGCGTCGACGAACGTCTTCGAGTCGTCGAACGTCCCGTTGGCCTGGACGGCCTCGAAGAGCTCGCCAGCGAGCTGTGGGTAGGAGGCGAGCGAGCGCATGTACCGGTATTGAGAACGCTTCCGGTTTGGCTCTGTCGGGATCAGTTTGACCCGCTCGCAGTCGTGTCGGCTCGTGACCGACGGTGTGTCCTCGGTTCGTGTCGACCGTGGATCCGTCGGGGATTCGGTGACGGATCGAGCGCCCCTCCCGGTTACCGACCTCCACCCGGCCAGAGCGTGGTGGCCCGGAGGCGGGTTCGGACCCGTTCAACGAGTCCCGGTTCTCGTTTCCTTTCCTCCGCTAGCGTCCACCCCGCCTTCTCGGCGGCCTCGTGGAGGGGGACGAACTCCCAGCCGGTTCCCTCGGCCGCTAATCGATCGTCCTCCGTGAGCCCGACGAACACGTGCCGGTCGGTGTCGGTCCCCTCGCGTATCCCTTCCAGGGCCAACCACTTGTCGCGGTCCCCGAGGTCGAAGTCCTGTCGCAGGTCGTGCTCCTCGACGAAGGACGCGACGGCGTCGGTGTCGTTCGCGATCACGCCGACGTACCGGCTCCACTCGCGTGCGTCGTCGATCACCTCGTTCGGTTCCGCGAGCCTCTCGAACGCCGATAGCCCGAACGCCAGCGTCATGCCCCGGGTCCCCTCGCCCTCGGTCGTGACGCTCATCGACTATTACACGGCCCCGTGCGGGAAAACACCACGGACGTACTCCGAAACGGACGTGCCGATCCCCGGACGACCGGTCCCCACCGCCAACCGGCCGGGAGCGGACGAGGCTCCCCGCCCTCGAGACCCGAGAGACGGACCCCGAGTGGGAGGAGCTCGTCACACTGTCCCTCTCACACCGGTTCCGTCGGGGAGACACGAGGTCCGCGACCGATCGTCCGAACCGTTCCGTCAGTAGAGCACGTGCTTGGTGTCGTAGGAGCCGAGCCAGCGCGTCCAGCCCTTCGAGGCGATCGTCTCGACGCGCGCGAGCGCCTCCTTCGAGCGCTCCTCGTACATCCCCGCCTCGAAGTCGATGTGAAAGAGGTAGTCGCCGAGGCGTTCGCCGCTCGGACGCGACTCGATCCGCGAGAGGTTGATGTCGCGTTCGGCGAACACTTCGAGCAGTTCGAGCAGCAGTCCGGGGTAGTTCACGTTCGGGTAGACGACGACGGTGGACTTCCCGCCGGCCTCGGTGCGCTCGCCGACCGGCGCGAGCACGAGGAACCGCGTCGTGTTCGTACTCCGGTCCTGGATGTCCTCGGCGAGCACCGCCAGCTCCGTGCCGTTCGTGGCGTTCTCCGGGTGACCGATCGCGGCCACACTCGTGTCCTCACGGGCGAGTTCGACCCCGCGTGCGGTGCTCGCGACCGCCTGCTGGGTGATCCCCGGGTATTCGGTGTCGAGAAAGCCACGACACTGTGCGAGCGCCTGGGCGTGGCTCGCGACGGTTTCGAACGCCTCGCCCTGGGCGAGCAGCGCGTGACGGATCGGCGTGACGATCTCCTCGACGACCGCGACGTCGTACTCCGAGAGGGCGTCCAGGCTCTCGGTGACGCTCCCCTCGATGCTGTTCTCGATCGGGA
>SKXI01000215.1 GCA_007128515.1 Halococcaceae archaeon
CGGGCGCGAGAGCGCGGTCGGCTCCACACCTACCTCAGACGACTCGACGGCGACACGGTCACGTTCACCCACGACGACCCGTCGATCTTCGAGCCGCCCGAGGAGTGAGATGAGCGAGTTCGAGGGTGAAATCGCCGAAAGAGCGAACCACGCTGTGTACGTCCGTATACAGGTGGGAACGAGGACGGTCCGACTGCGCGAAGACGTCTACGAGCGGGTTCGGGCGCACACGCGAGAGGACGAGACGTTCTCCGAGGCGATCGCCGAGCGGTTCGAACGATCCTGGATACGGCGTTCGTGATCGATCCGATGGACGGCGATACGAGTGCGATGCGAACGGCCGCCGAGATCGAGCGGGACGGCCGAGTCCTCTAGATACCGTCGGTGACGGTCCTCGAACCGTACATCGGCGTCGGAATCGTCGCGGGGTCGAGGGAGGAGGAACGATCGGTACGACGGGTCATCGACTCGATCCCGGTCGTTCGGATGGACGACGGGATCGCGAGGCGTGCCGGTCGCTTGATCGGGCGCCTCCGAACGGATGGAATCACGCTCGGAAAGGGCGACGCGGTGATCGGTGCGACCGCGCTCGTCGAAGAGGAACCGGTACTCACGCGAAACGTCCGGGAGTTCGAACGGATCCCCGGTCTGGTGGTCGAGCGGTAACCGATAGGGATCATCGTAGACGTTCATACTTCCTCGAACGCGAATCGAGTGACGTCGGTGGCGCGTACCCCGTGGAGATCCGGATGGCTACGATGATCCCTACGAACTCCCGTCACACTCCGCTATGACTCGTTCAGGTCGCCACCGCAGTGCGGACACTCCTCGTGATCGTGTGCCAGTTCGTCGTTCCGGAGCTGTTCGCTCGACCGGCGCACCTCGCGCATCACCTCGGAGATCCGGTCCTCTGCCTCGAGTTCCGCCTCGACCGAGAGGTCCGCACCCTCGACTTCGAGGAGGAACTTCGCGACCTCGGTGACCTCGTACATCAGCTCGTCGAGCTCCTCGGCGGTGAAGAAGTCACACATCGCGCCGTAGAGGAAGGTCGAACCGGCCTTGGTGACCTTTCCCTCGAAGGAGTGTCGGGCCTGGTTCACCGCCTGCGGGGTGTAGGTGTCGGTCATGAACGGGACGAGCTCGGGGAGGTTCTCGCCGATCTTCGTCATCTCGACGCCCGTCTCGGTCCTGAAGTCGGCACAGAGCCGGGCCATCGCCCACTCGCGGGCGGTGATGTACGTCCGGTCCCGCAGAAAGCCGTTGACGCGGTCGTAGGCCGCCCCGTCCATCTTCGTGAAGCGGGCGTAGTTCCGGACGTCCTCGGGCACGGTCTGACCGTCCACCGGGTCCTCGGAATCGGCACCCTTCCCGGGGACCTCCCCTTCCTCCCCCGTCGGTCCCTCGGAAGCCCCGGGACCGGCGCTCTCGGACCCGGACTCGTCGTCGTTCCCGTCGCCTCCGGGTTCCGGAGCGGGGGACTCGCCGTTCGTCTCGGGGGTGGCTTCCACCCCGTCGCTCTCGTCGGTGTCGACGCCGGGGACGACCCCGCCAGCGCTCTCTGTCTCGCTCGCGTCGTCCGGAGGGCTCGTCTCCCGGGGCTCTTCGCGCATGGCCCTCCTTTCAGATCCGCGAGCAAAAGGGTGTCGGGGGGAATCCTTTTTGCGGGGAGCCGACCAACCGCGTTTATGAAGCTCTTGCTCGGGATCGGCGGCACCGACGACTCCCTCGACGCGCTCTCGTGGGCCGCCGAGCGAACCTCCAGGACCGACGACGACCTCACGGTGGCGATCCTCGAGAATCCGGACTCCGATCGCCCGCCGGAGAGGATCGAGGCGGAGGTCGAGACGGCGCTTTCCGAACACGGGCTCGACGCCGAGATCCGCCACCTGGAGGGCGATCCAGGCGGCCATCTCGTCGACCTCGCCGACGACGAGGGGTACGATCAGATCGTCATCGGTGGGGGCCAGCGCAGCCCGATGGGGAAGATCCAGGTCGGACGGATCGCCGAGTTCGTCGTACTCAACGCGCGGACGACCGTCACCCTGGTCCGCCGATGAGCCCGGATCGAGTCTACCCCGACGAACGCTCCGGCCCGTTCCTCGAACCGCCGCTCACCTTCACCGACCGAAACGGGAGGGAGATCGAGATTCGGCTCTACGAGGAGGGCGACCGCGAGTCGCTCACGGAGATGTACGTCGAGTTCGACCCCGCCGACAGGGCACAGGGGATCCCGCCGTCGGGCGAGAGCCGTGTCGAGCGCTGGCTCGACGTCATCCTCGAGGATGGCTGCGACGTCGTCGCGCTCGACGAGGGGCGCGTGATCGGACACGCGACGCTCGTACCCGACGGCGACGAGGGGATGGAGCTCGCCATCTTCGTCTTCCAGACCCACCAGAGCGCCGGGATCGGCTCGCGACTCATCCGCGCGCTGCTCGGCCACGCCGCGAGCGAGGGCGTCGAGTACGTCTGGCTCACGGTCGAACGGTGGAACTCCCTCGCGGTGGGACTGTACGAGTCCGTCGGTTTCGAGACCTCCAACGTCGAGAGCTTCGAACTCGAGATGAGTATCCGGATCGCTCAGACCGAGAGCACTGGCTGATACTGTCAGCTGTGCGTCGTTGAAGATTCTCGCCAGTACGGGGTGGAGAGAATCTCCACACAGTTACAGCCGACAGTATGACTAGACGTGGGAGTCGTTCTGCCGCCCGTGTCCGCCGTCCGATCCGGTCGTGACCGCGGACGTCAGTCGATCGAGCGGTCTACAGTTTCGCGACGTTCGTCACCCGGATCCTCGATCCGAGCGCGTCGGTCTGGAAGTCGGAATCGGCGACGATCAGGTGATTGCTGGTGGTGCTGGCGGTCGCAGCGATCATGAGGTCTCTGACCGCCATCCGTTGACCGTCCGCGATACATTCGTCCTGTAGCCGTGCGGCTTCGAGCGCGAGGCGTTCATCGAAACCGACCGAGCGGACGCCGCCGAACCGCCGTCGCTCCGCCTCGACGTCGGTTTGGTCCCCTCCGAGCGGCCCTTCGAGTACTTCGTACACGCAGATCGACGACGTGAGGTAGGGGCCGCTCTGCGACCCGACGTACTCGACGGTCGATTCGACGCCCTCTAGCATGTCGATGATGACCGACGAATCGAGAAACGTCATGGCTCGAAGCTCGCCCGGGAACGGGAGACCGCCTCACGAGCACATGCTGCCGTCTCCGAGTCCCACGATCCGACCTCGACCGGCTCCTCGTCGTCCGCGAGCCGGCCCAACAGCTCGTCGAAACTCTCGTCGTCGCGCTTGAGACGGTCGAGTTTCGCCTTCGTCTCGTCCGAGACGCGGATGGACGTACCCATGCGTATGCAGTGTGCATACACCGGCCTATAGTTTTCGTCTCGCTCAGACCGAGAGCACCGGCTGACTCGCGTAGAGCAGGACGTACTCTGCGGCCTTCTCGAGGACCTCGCCCGTGTTCTCGGCTCTCCCCTCGCGTGGAACGACGATGAAGTCGGCGCCGATGTCGTCGGCGGTGTCGAGGATGACGCTCCCCGGATGGCGGGACTTTCGGGTCGGCGAGAAGCCGAAGGCCGTCGAGTTGTTCGCCGGGACCGACGCCTCCTCGGCGAGTTCGAGCGCCCGATCGGCGAACGCGCCGGCCTCCTCGGCGACGGCCTCCTTCGACACCCGTTCCGCCTCGATCCCGCGAACGACCTCCTCGCCGACGACGTAGACGAGGTGGACGCTCGCGCCGTACCGGGCGGCGATCGTGACCCCGTAGTCGACGGCGGTGACGGACTCGTCGCTGCCGTCGACCGGGACGAGGACGGTGTTCACCGAGAGTGGGTCGCTCATACCCCCGCTCCGCGGGCCGAGGTGAAAAAACCACGCGAACCGACCGGTCGGACCGCCGGGAGCTACAGTTTTAACAGCCCCGCCGGGGTAGTCGGTGCATGGCCGATATCGACACCGTGGTCGTCGCGACCGACGGCTCCGAGAGCGTGAGCCGAGCGGTGGACGTGACGCTCGACCTCGCCGAGCGCTTCGACGCCGCGGTCCACGCGCTGTACGTGATCGACGAGGGTGACGTCGACTCCTCGCCCTCGAAGCTCAGAGGCGAGTTCCGGGAGGCGCTCTCCGAGCGGGGCGAACGCGCGCTCGAGGAGGTGGCCGGCCGAACGGACCGCGAGGTCCACACGGCAGTGAGAGAGGGCCACCCAGCCGCGGTGATCGCGGAGTACGCCCGCGAACACGACGCCGACGTGGTCGCCACGGGCA
>SKXI01000365.1 GCA_007128515.1 Halococcaceae archaeon
AGGCGATCAACTTCGTCGAGAGGCGTCTGGAGGCGGGTGCGTCGTTCGAGGAGCTCCGGCCGCTGCTCTCGGCACAGAGCCGGGACAACGCGCGGACGCCGATGCAGTGGAGCGACGCCGAGCACGCCGGGTTCACGGACGGGGAGCCCTGGATCGGTGTCAACCCGAACTACGAGGAGGTGAACGTCGACCGCGAGCGCGAGGCGGATCGATCGGTGTTCCGCTACTACCGGGCGCTGATCGAGCTCCGTCACCGCTCGGAGACGCTCGTCTACGGCGACTTCGAGCCGCTGCTTCCCGGCCACGAGGAGGTGTACGCGATCCGTCGGACGCTCGACGACGATCGACTGGTCGTCGTCTGCAACGCCTTCGACGGCACGCCGACGGTCTCGCTGCCCGATCGGACCGATGGCGCCGACGCCGATCTGCTGCTCTGCAACTACGGCGAGGGTGAGCCGAGACTCGAGGACCTGTCGCTCCGACCCTACGAGGCCCGGATCTATCGGGTCGGAGAGACCGAATAGCGGGGTGCGGTGTAGCGCGCGCCGCCGCTCGGAGCGAGCGCTCTCCGGTGTGAGTGAGTTGATCGTCGGGTCCGCGAGGATCGAAGTTACTCGTCGTCGTCTTTTCGGCCGCGGCTCCACACGTTCGTAACGCTCTTTCCGTTCGGCGGTCGGTGCGAGACGTCTTTCATCGTTTTCGCCATGTGTGACACGTCGGAACGAGCCACGCTATAAATCCCTTCCGCCCCTATACTATATGGAACCTAGTATCATTCTAGGGCTACGCGTCGGGCCCTTTTTGCCGGCCGCCGACCGAGGTCGGGCAAATGGCCCTCACGAAGCGGATCATCCCGTGTATCGACGTCGACCTGGACGAGGACGGGGAGGCAGCCGTCTACACCGGGGTGAACTTCGAGAACCTGGAGTACACCGGCGACCCCGTCGAGATGGCGCAGGCGTACAACGCCGCGGGAGCTGACGAGTTCGTCTTCCTCGACATCACGGCGTCGGCGGAGGGCAGGGAGACGATGCTCGATACGGTTTCGAGGGTCGCCGACGAGGTGTTCATCCCGCTGACGGTCGGGGGCGGGATCAGGACCAGAGAGGACATCAAGGAGACGCTCCGTGCGGGCGCCGACAAGGTCTCGATCAACACCGCCGCGCTGGAGCGTCCGGCGCTGATCGAGGAGGGCGCCGAGGCGTTCGGCAACCAGTGTATCGTCATCTCGGTGGACGCCCGCCGTCGGTTCGACGGAAAAGGGAACCACTACGAGCAGGTGGGTGGGGAGTCCTGCTGGTTCGAGTGTACGGTGAAAGGCGGTCGCGAGGGGACGGGCGTCGACGTGATCGAGTGGGCGCGGGAGGCCGAGTCCCGGGGGGCCGGCGAGCTGTTCGTCAACTCGATCGACACGGACGGAACGAAAGACGGCTACGACATCCCGGTGACGCGTGCGGTCTGTGAGGCCGTCTCGACGCCGGTGATCGCCTCCTCGGGGTGTGGCGGTCCCGAACACATGCGCGAGGCGTTCGTCGACGCCGGTGCGGACGCCGCGCTCGCCGCCTCGATCTTTCACTTCGGCGAGTACTCGATCGAGGAGGTCAAAGCCTACCTCGACGAGAAGGGCGTCCCGGTCAGGCTCTGATCAGGCCTGTGCGACGTCGAAGGCGTCGCGGAACTCCTCGATGTGGTCCTGGATCGCGACCGTCGCCTCCGAGAGCGCGTCGAGCGGGTCGACACCCGAGTCGGTCTTCAGGATCAGGACGGGGTCCGTCTGGCCGCCTGACTGCTCGGGGTTCACGTCGTAGGTCGCCGCGGCGACGCCCTCCGTGTCCAGGAGGGTGCCCTTCAACACGTTCATGAACGTGTGGTCCTCGCCGCCGATCTCGAGTTCGAGGTAGCCCTCCTCCCGCGAGAGCACGCGTAGGTCCATGGATCGGCTTCGACCGTCGTGCGTTTGAACCTTCCGTTGGCTCCGTCTACCGGCGACAACGATAACCGCGCTCGCTTCCAGAGGCCTCGTATGGTTCCCGAGGCGGCCGCCGAACTCGCCTGGCGCGGGCTCGTCGTGGCCGCGATCGTGGGCTCGCTCTGGGCGCTCGGGCGGCTCGCGTCGGTCGACGTCGGCTCCCGACTGCGCTCGCGCTTCGTTCTGGGCGTGCCGTGGGGGACCCTCGTCTCGCTGTCGGGCGTTCTCCTCGTCTACCTCGTCGTCCAGGGTGGGTTCTGGCACTGGAACCGACCCGTCGTCGGCGCGTTCACAGCGGTCTCGCTCTTCTATCCGACCGGCTGGTTCTTCGCCGGGTTCGCCCACTCCAGCCCCTCGCATCTCGTGAACAACCTGACCTCGGCGCTCGTCTTCGCGCCGCTCGCGGAGTACGTCTTCTCACACTACCCGCGAGAGCGCGGGTCGCGGACGTTCGCGACGCCGTGGACGAACCCCTACGTGCGGGCGTTCGTCGTCTTCCCAGCCGGCGTCTTCGCCGTCGGCCTCGCGACCGCGCTCTTCTCCTGGGGCCCGGTGATCGGCTTCTCGGGTGTCGTCTTCGCGTTCGTCGGCTTCTCGCTCGTCCGCTACCCGCTTCTCACCGTCGTCGCGCTCATCGCGCGCCGGGCGATCCGGGTGACGATGGAGGCGCTCGCGAACCCCGTCACCGTCGCGGAGACAGTGGTCGTCGTCTCGCGACCCTCGTGGTACGGCGTCGCGGTACAGGGTCACGCGCTCGGACTGTTCCTCGGCGTGCTCCTCGGCGTCCTCGTCCTCCGTCGCCGTGGCGTCAGGCCCGACCCGCTCAGGCTCTGGGTCGGCTCGCTGCTGATCGCCTCCTCGCTCTCGCTGTGGGCGCTCTGGTGGATCCTCGACGCCGAGTCGTTCGTCCTCTTCCGCGCGCTCGGCGTCGCGCTCGTCCTCTGCGTGGCCACCGTCGTCACGGCGGCGGTCGTCGCCGACGATCGGCCGGGGAGTCGGATCTCGGCCCACCAGGTCGCCGTGGTGGTGCTCTGTCTGTCGCTGGTCGGGATGGGCACGTTCAGCACGCTCCTGAACGCGAACGTGATCGACCCCGTCGAACGGGAGGGCGTCGAGGCCGGCGACTACCTCGTCTTCTACGACGAGGGGATCGAAAACCGGATGGTGAACGTGCTCCCGATCGAGGGGTTCGGACTCTCGACGAACGTCACCACCAGCGGGGTGATCGTCGCGAGCGAGGAGCGACAGCTCTGGCGCGAGAAGGTGAGCACGCGCGAGCTCTCGACGTACGGCGAGGTCACGTTCCGGGTCGGCGGTGTCGGATGGAGCGAACCGGTCACCGTCACCCGCGAGGGCTACGACGTGGTCGGGAACGAGACCGTCTACCAGGTCTGGATCGACGACGCCGACGGAAGGGCTCTCGCGTACGAGTCCGCCCCGTCGACCGCGGATCCCGTCGTCGCCAACCACACGATCGGAGTGGTCTCCGAGGACGGCGAGTTCCACGCGGAGGTCGACGGTCCCGACGGTACCGACCGGGTTCCGATCCCGAAGGAGAACGCGTCGGTGAGCGCTGGCGGGATCGACCTCGTCGGCGACGGGGATCGGGTGCTCGCCGTCGCCGACGGCACCGAAGTCGAGGTCGTCTCCGAAGAGCGCTACCGGGAGCCCCCCGACCAGTGAACCCGGAAACACTCCGCGTCGATCGTCCGTCGCTCCTCGGTGTGAAAGGCGTACTGGCGCGCGAGATCGAACGAGAGCGCGTAGGCGTGGGTGACCTCCCCACCCAGATCCGACGCGTAGGACTCGACGAACGCCCGACTGCCCGCGTTGTGGATCGAATACGAGACGCGAGCGATCTCCGAGGCGGTCCGCAGAAACGGCCTGTCGGCGCCCTCGGAGCCGGTCTGAGCACCGAACGGCGGGTTCATCAGCACTGTCGCCCCCTCGAGACGGAGCGGTGACCGGCCCACGTCGCCCCAGAGCCAGTCGATCTCGCCCCCTATCCCGGTATCCCGTTCGTTCTCCCTCGCGACCTCGAGCGCGTCCCGATCGATCTCGAGACCGATCACCGGGCGTGCCCCCCTGAGCGCCGCCCCGATGGCGAACGTCCCCGTCCCGGAACCCAGGTCGACGACACTCCCCTCGAGGTCGCCGGTCACGTCCGCGAGGTGGACGAGGTGCGCCGCGATCCCGGCCGGTGTGGGGTACTGCTCCAGCCCGACGTCGGGATCGCGAAAGCCGGAGAGCACGGAGAGCGCACGTTCGAGCGAGCGTTTCGACATTCGGAG
>SKXI01000271.1 GCA_007128515.1 Halococcaceae archaeon
CGAGGCCGTACTCCGCCGCGGTCTCGAACGAGGCGATCGCCGCCCGGAGTTCGATCCCCAGCAGTTCGGTCTGGCCGACCGTCACCGCGATGTCGGCGTTGATGACGATCCCCTTGTCGAGGATCATCTCGAGGACGTCGGCGAGGTCGCTCTTGTCCCGCACCGGGCCGGGTCCGTCAGCCATCGGTCTCGTCCCCCTCGGCCGTATCCCCGTCCTCGTCAGCCTCCTCGTCCTCCGTTTCCTCGTCGTCCTCGTCGAAGATCACGCCGCCCTCGGCGTCCTCGAACCGCCTGCCGTAGATCCGACGCGGGTTCTGCGCCCGCGAGTACTTCACCTGCGAGGGCACCGTCGAGTGTCGCGTCGAGGCCGAGTCCGGGATCGGTCCTCGGGGCATCGTCGAGACCGCCGTCGGGTTCAACGACTCGTGCCCGCCGAGTTTCTCGTTGTTGAACTCCCAGAGCAGCCGGAGCGTGTCGTGGGTGTCGAGCAGCGCCGCGCGGAACCCGCTTACGGCCTCCTCGATCAGCCGCCTGATCGCCTCCTGGCGGTCGTCGGGGTCGAACTGCATGTGCGCGCCCTGCCCCCCGAGGCCCATGTCGAGGAGGCTGTCGTCGTCATCGTCGTCGTCGCCGATCAGGTCGTCGTCTTCGTCACCGACGAGCCCCTCGTCGTCGGTGACGTCGTCGATCTCCTCTTCGAGCTCCTCCTGTTCCTCGCGGAGTTCGCCGATGTCGGCGGCCTCCCAGAGCTCGCGGAAGCGGATCGCCTCCTTCAGGTCCGAGAGGTCGATCGCCTCCTCGGGGTCGTCCGATCCGAGCGCGTCGGGGATGTCCTCGACGTCGACGGCGTCGGGCAGCTCGTCCACGTCGATCACGTCCGGTATCTCCTCTAAGTCTATCGCCTCCAGGACGTCCTCGGTCTCGTCGACGACCTCCCAGAGGTTCTCCGCCGTCTCGATCACTTCCTCGTCGTCCGCGTTCTCGACGATCGCCGTCTTCAGCCGTTTCAGGCCGTCCCTGATGCCGGGGACCAGCTCGTCGAGGCGGTCGAGGATCGACTCGACTTCGGTCTCCACCTCGCTCTCTGTCTCACTCATCGGACTCCTCCACGTCGGTCCGGAGACGGACCTCCAGAACGCCGTTCCTGAACGTCGTGTCCGCCGCGCCGATCTCGACGTCACCAAGCGGGATCCGCTCGACGACCCCCCCGTCGATCCCGATCACGAGACGGTTCCTCGAATCGATCCCCGCGGTGACGCTCTCGGCGGTCGCTTGCGGCAGGTCCGCCAGCACGACGAAGCCGTCGTCGCCGCTCCGAACGTCCACGAGGTACTCCTCGCGTGTCTCGTCCCCCAGCCCCGGCTCGCGGGTCGCCTCCCGCTCGTCGTTCTCCCCGACCCCGAGACGGTCCCAGAGGCTGTCGGGGTCTGGCCGGCCCCCGATCTTTGCGTCGAAGCCGTAGTCGGTCCGGATGCCTCTCGAGGTCGTCCCGCGGCCCGACCCGCGTGTTTCACCCGCTCGTTCCATCTCGACGAGCGTGTCGACGACGTGTCTGAGTACGTCGAGCACGCCCCGTCCCTCGCGTTCGTTCTCCTCTGGGTCACTCATGCGTTCACCTCGATCGTCTTGTTCCGCACCTGCTCGTGGACCTCCCTCGCGACGCGGAGTTCCTCCTCCAGCGTCTCCTTTCGCTCCCGGTACGTCTCCTCGTCGAGCTCCCCGATCTCGTAGAGGAGTTGGTTCTCCTTCAGTGCGTCCCTGATACCCTCGACGTCGTAGAGCTCCTCGAGCGCCATCGCGTGCAGCGCGTCGATGATCGAGATGAAGGGCCGGACGAACAGGTCGTCGAGGAGGAACATCTACTGCCCCCCTATCTCGATGTCGACGAAGTTGTACGGCGCCCACGGTCCCGTGTACTGGACGATCAGGTCGTCGTAGTCCTCCTCGATCCCCGCGACAGCGTCGTCGAACCGCTCGCGTGCGCTCCGGTCGACGAGGTAGGACCGGTTCAGAACGAGCCGGTCGCTGAAGAGGTCGTTCTCCACGACGGATCGGGCCCGGTGGTCGAGTCGGTCCGCCACGTCCTCGCGGACCGCTTCCCGGTCGACCGTCGCCTCCTCGCGCTCGACGAGCTTCAGCCCGAGTTCGAGCGCCCCGTCGACCTCCCGGAGCGCGCGGGTGAAGGCGGGTCGTGCGCCCCTGAGAACGCTCTTGAGCGTCGCCTCGTTCTTGAACGCCATCCCGAACCGCATCGGCACGACGGTACGCTCTTCGATCACCGTCTGGAGCACGTCGTCGTGTGCGCGGGAGTTCTCGTCGGTCTCCTCCGGCTCGACCGTCCCGATCTCGGAGACGATCGCCGAGAGCGTTCGGTAGTCGACCGTGTACGCGCGGTCGACACCCTCGACCCCGTTTACGTCGAACTCGGCGTCCTCGCGCTCGATGACGCCGTACGTGTAGAGTGCGTCTGTAGTCATACCCCTAGCTCGTTACGTCTCGATCCGTGAGCGAGGATGAACAAGGGTATGCCTGCGTGGGCAGGCCGCAGTATCACTTACCCGGCGCACCCACGTGGTGTCGAATGGCATCAGTACGACCGACCACATCGAGTCTGGCAGAGGTCCTTGACAGAATCCTGGACAAAGGCTGTGTGATCGACATCTGGGCGCGCGTCTCGCTCGTCGGGATCGAGATCCTCACCGTCGAGGCGCGTATCGTCATCGCCTCCGTCGACACGTTCCTGCACTACGCGGAGAACATATCGAAGATAGAACAGGCCGAGGAGGAAGGCGACGTCGAAGAGCTCCAGGAGCTCGAGATCGAAGCCACCGCCTCGGGCTCGGCCGAGTAACGCCCACCCCGACGAATGGCAGAAACGGCCGACGACGCGTCGCAGTGTCGGGCACTCACCGGGAGCGGCGACCGGTGTGCGCGCGAGGCTGTCGACGACGGGTTCTGTTACCAACACGGCCCCGACGACGAGACGGTCGAGGGGGACGCAGAGAGCGAGACGACCGAAACCGATGAAGGAGACCAACACGTGAGCGAAGATTCGAACGACTGTGACGTGGGGGAGAGCGACCTGGGACGGGTTCGTCAGAAAGTCGGTTCCGTCGCAGAGAAGCTGATCGGCAGACCGCTCGTGAGCGTGGTCAGCGTCGAGCGTACCGGCGACGACGACGAGGAGAACTGGCTCGCTGCCGTCGAGGTGATCGAGCGAAGCGCCATCCCGGACACCCAGGACATCATCGGCCGGTACGAGATCACGCTCGACGACCCGGAGACGATCACCGGCTACCGCCGGACGCATCGCTACCGTCGCGGCGACATGGAACAGGACATCTGATAAGGACGGTTGTAACTGGTTACCGCTGATCGCCCCTACGGTTCGGCGATCACCGGTAAGAGACTACAACCGTCTTTATAATCGACGTCCGGTCCGTCCTTCGATACTTATCGGAAAACGCCGCACTTGAGCGACGACTACTCGAGGTCGAGCGCCGACGCCAGCTCCTCGGCCATCTCCTCGTGTGCCAGGTTCGCCTTCACGTCAACCTCTTTCGCGAGCGACTGGAGCTCCCGGTAGGAGAGTTCCTCTAACTCCTCCAGCGACTCCGGACGGTCGTCTTCCTCGTCCTCCTCGTCTTCGCCTTCCTCGTCCTCTGCGTCGGACTCCTCCTCACCCTCGGGTTCCTCCGTCTCTTCGTCCTCTGATTCGTCTTCGTCGTCCTCTTCGCCTCCGTTCTCCTCGTCCTCGTCGTCACCGTCTTCGGTCCCGTCACTCTCCTCTTCTTCCTCGGTCTCGTCGTGTTCCTCCTCTCCTTCGGATGAATCCTCGAGATCCACGTCCTCTTCGTCCTCGTCTTCTTCGTCCGGCCCGTCTTCCTCTTCTTCGCTCTCGTCGTCGTCTTCGCCAGCATCCGCGTCTTTCTCGTCTTCGTCCCCTGACTCGTCCGAGTCGTCCTCTTCGTCGTCTGACTCGTCGCCGGTGAGCCCTTCTTCGATGGCCCGACCGATCTGGCTGGCGAGGGAGTCCCCGCTTTCACTCCCGTCGCCTCCGTCGTCCGTGTCGTCGCCGTCCGCTTCTTCCTCGTCTTCCTCCTCGTCCTCGTCCGCCTCGTCTTCCTCCTCGTCCTCGTCCGCCTCGTCTTCCTCGTCCGTTTCTTCGTCCTCGTCTTCCTCGTCTTCGTCTTCCTCGTCCGTTTCTTCGTCCTCGTCTTCGTCTTCCTCGTCTTCGTCTTCCTCGTCCGTTTCTTCGTC
>SKXI01000425.1 GCA_007128515.1 Halococcaceae archaeon
CACCGGCCGTACCTCCCCGAACCCGAGTACGACCGCTGGGGCGAGGAGGACGCGAGGGAGGTACAGCGCGAACTCGGTCGCGGCGAGTTCGTCTGGGGGTTCTACGGGGAGCGCTACCCCTACTGGTACCTCGCCGCCCTCGAAGGGCTCTACGACGGGGCGATCCGGCAGGCCGACGCCGTTCTCTCCCGCCTGCTCGCGGGCTTGGAGGAACGCGGGGAGCTAGAGGGGACGCTCGTGGTGATCTGTTCGGATCACGGCGACGGCCTCGGGGAGCTCTCGGCGGTTCCGAGTGAACCGCGCTGTATCGCCCACACTCTCGGGACGAACGAGGCGCTCACGCACGTCCCCCTCGTCGTGAAGGCGCCCGGACAGACGGAGGGTCGGGAGGTCGACGACCTCGCGACGCTCACCCGGTTTCCGGCGGCCGTCGAGCCGTTCACCGATCCGGATTCGGAAGGTGCCGACGCGGACGAGGGGGTGTTCGCCGCCCCGAACGGCCGGTGTCTCACCTATCGCGACCGGATCGACGGGCCGAAACTCGACGCCGCCCGGCGCTACTGCGGGGATCGGTACCGGGAGTTCGTCTCGGAGTCGGTGGCGGTCTACGAGGACCGACCCGGACGGGCGGTCCGGAAACACGCGCAGTGGGGCGACGAAGCGGTCGGAACGACCGTCTACGGCGCTCGCGCGGAGGTGATCGAGGGACCGATCGATCCGGCGTCGGTCTCGGCGGCCCTCTCGAACTATCCCCGTCGCGACATCGGTACCGACCGCGAGGAGAGCGAGGAGGACCTCGATCCGGCCGTGAGAGCGCACCTCGCCGACATCGGCTACCTGTAATACGGACGGTCGTAACCGGTTACGACAGTCGATACAACGGGGTCGCGAGGACGGCACGGCTGCCGATCCGACCGAGCGCCTCGCCCGGTGAGCGGGACGAGTGACGGATCGATCTCGGTGGGTACGGCTCGTCGGTCCCACCTTCCAGCGCGGATCCGTATCACGAGAGGAGGCGAGAAACCAGCGAGTTTTAGGCGGTTCTCTCGGTACGTCGTGTCATGCCACCGGCGTCGGACGACCAGGAACGGACCCCACCGTCGCCCGATACGGCGTTCGCCACGCTCGGCGACGAGACACGGATGGAGATCCTCCAGACGCTCGGGGAGGCCGAGGAGTCGCTGTCGTTCTCCGAGCTACACACCCGGGTGAGCGTGCGCGATTCGGGTCGGTTCAACTACCACCTCGACAAGCTCGTGGGCCACTTCGTGCGCCGGTCCGACGACGGCTACGACCTCGCACGGGCTGGCGAACGGGTGATCGAGGCCGTCCTCTCGGGGGTGGTGACCGACCGGCCCACGGTCGAACCGACGCGGATCGACCAGTCCTGTCAGTACTGCGGCGCTCCGATCGCGGTGGAGTACCGAGAGGAGCGAATCTCCGTGCTCTGTACGGGGTGTGCGGGAACGTACGGCCGGCGGGACGACGAGTCAGAATACGGACATATCGGTTCACTGTACCTCCCCCCTGCGGGCGTAGAGAATCGGGACCCGGCGGAGCTCTACAGTGCCGGGCGTACGTGGGGTGGACTGGCGACGATGGCGACGGCTAGCGGTGTGTGTCCCCGGTGTTCGGCACCTATCGAGGAGTCGATCGAGATCTGTGACGAGCACGAGGGCGACGACGTCTGTGGGGCGTGTGGCAGTCGGTACGCGGTCGGCGTCGCGTTCCGGTGTACGAACTGTATCTACGAACGGTCGGGCCTCGTCGGCGTGAGGTTCCTCACGAACACCGACCTCCTGGCGTTGCTCACCGGCCACGGGATCAACCCGATCACGCCGGAGTCACACTCCAGGATCGGGACGGCGTTCGCGTACGACGAGGAGGTCCTCTCGGTCGAACCGTTCGAGGCACGCCTCACGTTCACCGTCGACGGGGACTCGCTTACCCTGACCGTGGACGACGATCTCGCGGTTATCGACGTCACACGGGATCGAAACGACCGGACCCAGGACCGGTCGAACGGTGACGGTGGGTAGGTCGCGCGGCTCGTTCGGACCTCTTCCGCCTGTGGGCGGACGCCGTCGACCGGAACTCGACCGGTCTCGCCGAACGGATCGCTCCGGAGGCGCTCGTGGTCGACGTGTCGTCACCGTCCGCGTCGCCAGGGGCTGTCCGAGTGGCCAGACACGGAGCGGACCGCGGTCGAGGATCGGTGAACACCACCGAGCCGTTACCGGGCGACCGGTTCGGCTAGCTTCGAAACACCAGCATCGTCCGTGACGGCCGTCATCCTCACCCAGAGGACGAACGCCGTCCCTGCAAATCCCGCCCCGACGTCGAGATCGACGACGATGACGGAGCCGATCGTCGGAAAGCCGAGGACGAAGACCGCCAGAAACGGGGAGGGGCGTCGTGGACGAACTGCCAGACCGCGCTCTTTTCGTCGGAGCCCCGTTTTCCATCCCGTACCGGACGGTCAACCGGTCGGTGTACGCCGGACGCGTCTCCCGATCACTCGCGCCGGAGCGTCTCCGGGTCCGCCGGAGACCGGTTCTCGTAGACCTCGACCTCGAACCCGTCGTAGCGGATCGTCTCCTCGAGTTCCCACGAGTCGCCGAGGTCGGGAAAGAAGCTGTCGCCGTCGGCCGTCTCGGGGATGCGACTGACCCGCGCGCCCGTCGCGACGGGTTCGTAGAGGGCGTAGACCGCCCCGCCACCGATGACGTAGACCACGTCGTCGCGTTCCGAAGCGAGGTCGATAGCCGCTGCCGGATCGGTGACGTACTCGACCTCGTCTCTGTCGTCCGATCGCGAGTCGTCGCTCGTGAGCACGAGGTGGTAGACACCCTCGATCGGACGCATCTCGTCGAACGTCCGCCGGCCGACGATCACCGGGTGCTCCCTCACGGTCGCCTTGTACTGGGCGACGTCGGCCGGGTAGCTCCAGGGGACGCCACCGTCCTTGCCGACGACGCCGTTCTCCGAGACTGCCGCGACGAGTACGATCTCCATGGCCGCCCGTAGGAAGGGGTGAGAATAAGCGCGTCCCTTCTCCCTCAGTCGGCCTCCGGCGGTGTCGGGTCCGTCAGCGTGAGCGCCATGGAGGTGAGCCCGCCGACGAGGACCGTGAACCAGTAGGTCGCGAAGCGATAGAGGATGGCGACCGCCGTGGCGGTCGCGAAGCCGATCGGGGCGACGAGTGTGAGCACGCTCGCGAGCGCGATCTCGACGCCGCCGACGCCGCCCGGCGTCGGCACGAGGAATCCGAGTTTGCTGAGCGCGACGCCGAGTATCGCGAGGCCGAACGGGATCGGGGTACCGATCGCGAGCGCCGTGGCGTAGAGCGCGGTGGCGAGGCCGAGCCACGCGACGTGCGCGGCGACGAGGGCGATACCCCCCGACCGACGGTTCCGCGAGACGAGTTCGAGCGTCTCGGAGAAGCCCTCGAGTCGACCCTCGACGTTCTCCCGGCGGAGCTGACGTGCCACGCGCGGCGAGATTCGGGCGACGGTCCCGCGCAGACCGGCGACCGCGTCGATCGCTCCCGACCGGACCCCCTCGCGGCGGTTCCACAGGATCGCGAGGAGGAGGGTCAAGGCCGCGAGCACGACGACACCGGGACGGGTGTACCTACCGAGGGCGGTCGGGAGAGAGCGCGTGAGCAACAGATATCCGATTCCGATCGCCCCGAACGTGTAGTAGGGGAGGTAGTTGAGGAAGTCGGCGCTCACGACCGCCGCGAGCCCTTCCTCGTACTCGGAGTCGTAGTAACGGCTCACGACCGCCGCGACGCCGACGCCGGAGGTGACCTGGCCGTAGGGGAGGACGTACTTCCCGAACGTCCCGGCGAGGAAGACGCCCGCGACGAGCCAGTACGGTCGGGGTCTGTCGACCACCGCCAGCACCCGGTGCCAGACGTACGCCCGACAGAGCAGACAGCCGGCGCTGGCGACGAACGCGAGCGCGTAGACCGAGAGCGACGCGTGGCGGATCGCCCCGAGCACCTCCTCCCAGCCGACGACGAGGACGAACAGCCCGAGGACCAGCAACGCGAGGCCGAGCGCGAGGAGCGCCCGACGCTTCATCCGGGAGCCTCGTCGGATCCGACGATCGAGTCGACGCTCATGGCGACGGATCGGTCCCGAGGATCATCAGTGTGTAGCCGGCTCACGTCTCCCGACCGATCCCCGACACCCACGACCGACCTCACCCGAGTTGGACGTGGAGTTCGTCCGTCGCCGCGTCGTACCCGACC
>SKXI01000366.1 GCA_007128515.1 Halococcaceae archaeon
CCCGATCGGCGTACGCGAGGATCTCCGCCTCGGGAACGCCGGTCGAGAGCTCCGTCGTCACCGAGAGGCCCCGCTCGCGGGCCTCGCTCTCGACCGCTTCGAGGGCGTTTCGACCCCCCTCGCGCAGGAGGCCGACGATGCTCCGTGGGGCGTCCTCGAGGTCGTAGATCGTTCGATCGACGACGTAGACGACGGCGACGGCCGCCCCGAGGAACTCGGCGAGGTCGAGTGCGACCCCCGCGGCGCGTTCGGCCGCGTCGCTACCGTCCGTGGGGACGACCAGTCGTTCGATCGAGACGCGGTCGGGGTCGGTCGGCGCCCCGTCGGTCGGCCGGACGGTCATCGTCGGCACGTCCGAGAGCGTGATCACCCGTTCGGCGGTGCTACCGAGGCGGGTCCCCCCGGTAGCTCCCCGCGTGCCCATGACGATCAGGTCGGCGTCCGCCTCGTCGGCGTAGGCCGCTATCTCCCGGTACGGGGTCCCCTCGCGGACGTGCCGGACGACGTCGACGCCCGCGTCGTCGGCCAGTTCCATGACGCGCGCGGTCGCCTCTCGGCTCCGCCCGTCCGAGAGGTGGTGGACCTCGTCTCGCTGAGCCTCCTCGAGGGTGACGAGTTCGTCGGGTTCGACCACCGAGAGCGCGTGGACCGTCGCGTCAGCGGCGCGGGCGAGTGCGATCGCGGACGCGACCGCCCCGTCGGCCGCGCGGCTACCGTCGACCGGAACGAGGATCGTCTCGTACATACCCTCGCGTACGACGAGCAGCATGAAGAACGTACGTTGCCGATTCCACGCGCGTGAGACCGTGGGGAGTCCGTCGATTCCCGGTCGGTGAGAACCGGCGACGGTGATTACCGACCGGGAGGACGACTCCCCATCGGGGATCGCCAATGATCGGCTTCGATCGCTACGACGTCATCCTCACCGCGATCGCCGCGAGCCTGCTGGGTGGCGCGAGCCTCGGCCTCGCGACGGCGCTCACCGTTCGGACCGGGATCGCCGCGGGGGCTCTCGTCGCGACCCTCCTCATCTACGAGGCCATCTATCGCAACCCACCGCTGCCGCCGAGCGACGCGCGGATCAGAGCCGCGCTGGTCGTCTGGCACGTCGGGCTGGTCGTTCTCCTCCTCGATCTGTATTTCGGATAGTCCGGTTCGTCTCCCGCTCAGAACGCCGTCCAGCCGCCTTCGACGGGACCGTTCGCGCCGGTGCTGGACGACGCGTCGACGGAAGCGAAAAACGCGGCGATCGGTGCGCCCTCCTCGCTGGCCGCGGCGATCCACCGGCGTCCGCCGGTCGATGGGGCCGTGGAGACGGTCGGACGCGAGCAGGCCCTCGGTCACCAGTGTCCCGACGATCCCGACAGATACCTGTGGCCCGGACCGCCCCGACCGGCGAGATCGATCGTGACCTGCCGGACGGAGTCGACGACCTCCGTCCGTCGCCGCGGAGTCGGCGCCCTTCTCGCCGACCAGCCACGATCCCGATCGTGTCGTCGCACGGGTTTCTCGACGGCCGACGCCTCGGTGACGGGAGCACGAACGGCGACGGGTACGGTAGCGAGCCGGACTGCCGTTTCGGTCGTGCTCCCGAGCAGGTGCTGGACGATGCCGGTGTCACCCTGTGTACCCACGACGACGCAGTCGACGGCACGTCGCGCCACGTGGTCGAGAGGCACCCTACGGACGGGATCCGACGGGCCGATCCTCGTGGTCAGGCTCCGACGGTGGCGGTCGACTCGCGGACGAAGAGGTAGACCCCGAGGACGACGAACGCCGTCGCCACGATACCCGTCAGGACGCCGATCGCGAAGTACTCCATGCCCGCCAGGAGCCAGATCACACCGAGATAGACCGCGAGCGCCGATCCGAGGAGGTAGAGCACCGGACGCCAGTAGCGCGTGAGAGAGACGAGCGGGCCGACGAGGAGAGCCATCGCGATGACGACGAACTGAACCGCGCTCTGTGAGGGGACGAACGGCGCGAGGAGACCGAGATACAGGTGGATCCCCGCGAGCGCCAGCGCGAGCAGGAAGAACGCCGTCTCGATCGGAGCGGCGCCCGATCCGGGCCCCGTTCTCGAGTTAGTCGATCGAACCATTCGGTCTCGTCCCCGTTTCCCATCGCAGTGATGAAAAGCTGTTCCCGGACGTGGCGAACGACGGTCGCGACGCCTCCGGCGGCCGTCTCGTCCATCCCCTCGAGCGCGAACCCCACCGTGTCACGAGTACGGTCCGAATCGGCGACCAGGACTGGAACGCGTGTGGCGCGTCGTGTCCGCGACTGCAACGGCGAGCTCGCTGTCCCCGGACGGGTCCTGGCGGTCCGCTCTCGCCCGGACGCGTTCCCATCGGCGTATCACCCGCGGGATCGACAACCCGAGAGCTCCTCGACGCGGAGTTCGTACCACTGGAGCGTGAGATCGCGCTCTTCCGCGTCGATGTCCGTCGCGACCGTGTGGAACCACGCCTCCGTCTCGTCGTCGACCGCGTCGTCGTCGAGCTCCGCGAGCGTGCCGGTCATCACCACGCTCTTCCAGTCGCGTGTGGCCGACCACTCGTAGGCGGTGAGACACACCTCGTCGGTGGTCTCGATGAACTCGCGTTTCTTGCTCCCGGGGGCGAACCCCAGATCGAGGACGGCGCGCTCGCCCCCGGCGTCGTAGGCGAACGCCACGGGGACCCCGTACGCCCTCCGGTCGTCGGCGAGGCAGAGCACTCCCGATGCCTGCTCGGTCAGAAACGCCTCGGTGTCGTCGGCCGTCATCGGTTTTCCGTACCACGGGTCGGACATGGGAATCGTCGTTCGCCGTCGACACCGCGCGAGCGCATAACTCTGTAGTTGTATTCGGCAGACGACACGAATCGCTCAAGGGCGACGGGGCCCTCCAGGCACCGGAGCCACGACGACCGTGCTGGGTCGAACCGGCCGAGCGGCTCGCCACACCCGTCCTCTCGAGGTGCCGCTCCGCTCTGACGAGGCGTTCGGCGCGAGCGCCGTCCCGCCGGACGCGACGGCGGAGGTCACATTCCGGGTAGGGTTCGGGTCGTCATCGACCTCGAGGTCCCACCGAGCGGCCGTTCAGCGGACGACGGTCACCGGACACGGGGAGCGTCGGACCACCGTCTCGGCGACGCTCCCGAGCAACACGCGCGAGACGCCCGACCGGCCGTGGCTCCCGATCACGACGTGGTCGACGTCGTGTTCTTCGGCGTACTCCACGATAGCGCGCGAGGGCCGGCCGACCACGATTTCGGTAGCGACAGTGGCGTCGTGGTCGTCCATACGGTCGCGTGCCGCGTCGAGCAGTTCCTCGGCTCGCTCCCGTCGGTTCTCCATCACCTCCTCCCAGTCGACGTACATCCGTGCCTCGCCGTACGACGCCGATTCGGGGGGACTGAGCACGTGCAGAACGGTGATGTCCTCCCCCGCGTGTGCACTGAAGCCGTGTTCGAGGGCCTTCCTCGCCGGATCCGAGTCGTCGATCGCGATCAGGACTCCCATACGGGGGGTACCGCGCGGACCTAAATATAGGTTGGTCGATGGGAGCGCCCGGAAGCCGGCTCCGACGGGGGGAGCTCCCACGGCCGATGCCGCGGCCGTTCGGACCGCCCACCGGTCGCCGGAGCGGCGCTCGAGCAGTCGGTTTCGTCCGGCTTCGAGCGCTCGAGGCACGACGCTATGTGGGTCGAGCACGAGGATGAAACGATGTACGACCGAATCCTCGTCGGTATCGACGGAAGCGAGGACGCCCACGCGGCGGCCGAGCACGCGGTCGACCTCGCGGCGACCTACGGGGCGACGCTCCACTGCCTCTACGTCGTCGAGACGCGAACTGCCTACGACAACGCCATCGTCGAACCCGAGACGGTCAGAGAGAACCTCCGCCGTGAGGGCCGGGAGGCGCTCGCCAGGGTCGAAGCCGCCGCTGAAACGGCTGGCGTCGACTCCATCGCCTCGATCGAGGAGGGCGTTCCCGCCGAGGCGATCGCCGAGTACGCCGACGACCACGGGATCGATCTCGTCGTGGTGGGCGCACGAGGGAAGTCGGCGTTCAAGACGATCCTGCTGGGCAGCACGACCGAGGCGCTCGTGGGGTCCGGCCTGCCGGTGCTGGTCGTCAGCGAAGGGGACCCCCGACCCTCAGCGAACGAGTCTCGCGAGTCTGGAGGTCCGTGAAAGGGGGCGGTGGGCGATGAGGACCGTGTTCTCGGCGTGACGACCGACGCCATCGGAGACGGTCCCGAGGAG
>SKXI01000275.1 GCA_007128515.1 Halococcaceae archaeon
GCGAGGGAAACGTCTTCGGGACGCAGTTCCACCCGGAGAAGAGCGGCGAGACGGGCCTGCGGATCCTGCGAAACTTCGTCTCGATCTGTGTGGAGTCGTAGGCACTCTCCGCCCAGCCCCCGTTTCAGCGGTACTCGCAGACGAACGCCCGGTGGGCGGCGGCGCGCTCCTCGCGCTCGTCCTCGTCCGGATACCAGAGCGGGAGACAGGCCATCGCGTCCAGCCGACAGGCGAGGTGGTAGACACGGAGGCGCTCGCACGTGTCCTCACCGAACGTCCAGTCGTCTCGCGTCGCCGCGTAGGCCGACCGAAGCGTTCGCCGGAGGCGGTCGGTCCGCGCAGGGCCGTCCGAGTCGAGCGCGAGCAGGGACTCCGTGCTCGCGAGGTTGAACGCGGGCGGGGCGGCCACGACGAGGCCCCAGTCGAGCACCGCCCGCGTCTCGCCCGTCTCGGGGTCGAGCAGGAGGTTACCGTACCGGTAGTCCTTGTGGCAGTAGGTGGGCGGATCGGGCTCGGGGAGCGTCGGGACCGTCTCGCGGAGGTACCGACGGAGGTCCGGAACGAGGTCCGCGAACCGGCGCGGGTCGTCAGCGAGATGGGGGAAGTACCCTCCCTCAAGCAGGTCGTCGAGCGTGTCCTCGTAGGAGGCGAGCAGCCAGTCGTGGAAGTCGTCGGAGGCGGGCGAGTCCTCCGTGTCGAGCACAGCCAGCCCATCGTCGCGGACGCCGATCCCGCCGACGTGGGAGAGCGACCCGAGGTCGTGCAGTGCCGCGAGGTTCCGGCCCGCCTCCCGGAAGACCCGCTCGCGGATCTCGACCGGGAGGTCCGCCGCCCGGCCCTCGTAGTTCTCCCCATCGACGTAGCTCGTCAGGGTGAACGGGGCGGGGTACTCCTCGTGCTCGTCGCAGGTACCCAGCACCCTCGGGACCGGAACGGTCGTCTCCCGACCGACGAGCGAGAGCAGGCGTGCCTCGGCGCGGACCGTCTCGGGGTCGGCCCAGTCGGCCGTCGCCGCCTTCAGGACGACCTGCCGGATCCCATCAGGGGTACCGACGTCGAGGACGGCGACGAGGTCGGTTCCGTGCGAACTTCGCTCGATCGTCTCGATCCGCCAGTCCGGTTCGAGGTGGCGAGTCATCTCCCGGATCGTCCGGTCGGAGACCGTACGGGCGGCCGGCGGCTCGTCGGTCACACCCCCGTTTCGGTCCGTCGGGTGAAAAGCGGTGTCGACCGGTCGTCTCGAACCCCCGCGGGGGTTCGTCGAGGTGAGACGCACCCGCCTCACTCCCGAACGAAGAGTCGGAGCGAACAGAGAAACGCGACCGCAACGGCGATCGTCGTGATCGCGAACGCGACGCGATAGCCGAACTCGGTGTAGACGACCGCCCCCGCGACCACGTCGCCGGTCCGGTAGCGATCGAGCGCGAGGCCCATCACCGCGGGGAGGACCGCCGCGCCGAAGAAGCCCGCACCGTTGACCGTCGCGGTCGCGACCCCGCTCGCCTCGGGCGGGTACTCCTCCTTGATGATCGGGAGCGAGAGCATCACGCTCCCGAGCGAGAAGCCGACGAGGAAGTAGGTGAGCGCGACGACGGGAAGCGGCGGGGTCCCCACGATCGGGATGACCGCCAGGGTGAGTGCGAAGGCACCGAGGCCGACGACCATCGGGAGGAGCCGACGGCCGATCCGGTCGGAGACCCAGCCGACCGTGGGTGCGCCGATCAGGATCCCGACGGAGCCGAGCAGCGTGTAGTACGAGGCCGCAGTGACCGACAGCCCGTGGACGACGACGAGGTACGGCACCCCCCAGAGACCGATGATCGTCAGGATCGTCCCCATTCCGGAGAAGAAGATCACCGCGAGCAGCCACTGTTCCCGGTCGGTGAGGAGTTCTCGCAGGTAGCTGGCGGTCTCGGCGAGCGAGACCGAGGGCTGTTCCGGGACGTTCTCGATCGGGTCGAGACCGGCGTCGGCGGGCGAACTCCGTGCGAGGACGAACACCGCGGCCCCCGCGAGGAACCCGAGGAGCGCGAGGGCGAACACCGTCGGCCGCCACCCGAACCGGGAGACGGCGACCGCGAGCGGCGTCGTCGCGACGATAGCTCCGAGACCGGCGATCCCCGCGGTCAGCCCCGCCATCGTCCCGAACTCGTCGACGCGGTACCAGTTCGCACAGAACCGGAGCATCGTGATGAAGATCACGCCGCTCCCGAGGCCGACGAGCGCCCGCGAGAGGAAGGCCACGAGGTAGCCGTCGCTCAGGGTGAACGCGATCGCGCCGCCGCTGAGCACGACCGCGCCCGTCGCGCCGACGACCCGCGGGCCGTACCGATCGGCCAGCACGCCGGTCGGGATCTGGACGAGGGCGTAGACGACGAAGAAGGAGGCGTGGAGCGTGCCGAGCTGGGCTGCGGAGATCGCGAAGTCGGTCGTCAGCCGCTCCGAGAGCACCGCCGTCGACAGCCGGTGGACGTTGACGAGCAGGAAGACGACCGCGAGCGACCCCCAGCCCAGCCAGCGCCGTTTCCGTGGGTCCGTCAGGAGGTCCACGTTCGGGGTTCCGGAAGGCGACGCCTAAACGTTGTGATAGGGGCCCCGATCGCTCGTTTCTCACACCAGGTCCGCGGTCTCCCGGATCGTGGCGAACTCGCCCGAGAGGTGTGCGAGCGCGAGGCGGTGGCTCTCCTCCCCCGTGTACAGGGTTCCGTCGTGACCCTCGCGGTCGAAGGAGGCGGTGGCGTCGGCGACGACGGTCGACGAGAAGCCGAGGTTCTCCGCCATCCGGGTCGTCGTCGAGACGCAGTGATCCGTCGTGAACCCGACGAGGACGAGCTCCTCGGTTCCCACCTCCCGCAGGTGGCTCTCGAGGTCGGTACCGATGAACCCGCTGTTGACCGACTTCTGAAAGAGGCGTTCCCCCTCTCGCGGCTCCGCGAACGTCCTGATCGCGTTGCCCGGCCGGTCGGGTCGCAACGGCGAGTTCTCCTCCACGGAGTCGTGTTTGACGTGAACCACCGGTCTCTCGAACGCGCGCCAGGCCTCGAGCAGCCGTTCGATGTTCTCCTCTGCATCCGGATTGTTCCGCTCGCCCCAGACGGGGTCGTCGAACCCTTCCTGGACGTCGATCAGCACGAGCGCGCTCTCGGCGGTCATGGTCGTCGTAGGCCCCGAGAGAGCAAACCGGTTCTCACTCCGGCCGCTCGCCGATCACCCGCACCTCGTCGCCGACCGCTAGCTCCCCTCCCCACGACTCCTCCGGGACACGCGTGTTCACCATCAGCCGGAAGTAGTGGTCGAAGCGCCCGGTCGCCGCCCACGCCGGGAGCGTCTCGCGGCGGTTCTCGACGAAGGTCTGCCGGAAGCCGTCGTACTCCTCGCCGGTGTCCGGATCGCGCGAGGGCACGACACATCGCTGACACGGGTTGACCCCTTCGAACTCCGTTTCTCCCACCGCGAACGCGACGACCGATCTCGGATCGCCGTAGAGCCGGTCCTCCCAGAACGCCGGCACACCACCGACCTCCAGGTTCGCCCGGAGCCGCCGTCGCATTCCGCTCGTGCTGATCCCGTCGAACCAGCCCGCCACGGTTTCGAGGGTCGCCGTCGAGACGACCGTCGGCCCGGAGAGGACCGTGTCGTCCGGGAAGCCCCCCTCCGGTTCGCGGTCGAGGTTCACCGGAGAGCCGAAGAACTCCGAGAGCCAGGTCGACAGCGCCTCGTGGTCGGTTTCGGGATCGAACCGGGCGCTCTCGTCGGTCCCGTGTTCGCGGAGCTCGACTGCGTTCCCGTCGAAGGAGGTCCGCAGTCGGTGGGTCCGTCGTTCGCGCTTGCCGTTGACGTACTCGCCCTCACTGTCCCGGATCGCGTACTCCCGATCGCCCGCGAGCGCGCCGTTCTCGATCAGTTCGGTTCGTTCGACGTCCCTGGGATCGAGCGACTTGATCGGATAGACGGTGATCCGCGCGAGGTGCGGGTCCATACGCACCCCTGGGAGCGGGTGGTAATCGGCGTTTCCGTCGACCGATCGGCGGTCAGCGGTCGGCCTCGGATCGCGGGCGTGTTAGTACGTAAGGGAAGTTATGGGAATCGAGTAAGTGATCTCTGTATGAGCGGAGATCGGCGCAAAGAGATCGTCCGTCACATGAGTGAGGACGACCTCGACCGTCTTCTCGCCGAAACAGACGATGAGAAGGTGAGCAAGCGGCTCACCTTCGTAAAGAATCTCTACAAAGGCGACACGCTTGAAGA